>JBDSPT010000181.1:0-8516 GCA_039930205.1 Opitutus sp.
AAGCCGCGAAGGTTCTCGGGCGTGCGGTTGGCGATCCACAGCGATGCGCATTGCTGCCGGAGGCACTCGACGGCCGCACCACGGGCCGCGCCGCCGGCACCGAGAAGAATGATCGAGCTGCCGCTCAGTGAGAGATCCAGCTCCTCGCTGAGCCCCGTCGCCAGGCCGTAACCGTCGGTGTTATGACCAAACCATCCGCGCTCCGTCCACCGAAGTGTATTGACGGCGCCGATCTCGCTGGCCGCCGGATCGATCCCCGCCAGGTGATCTACCGCGAGAACCTTGTGCGGCACCGTGAGATTAAGTCCGCGAAACTGTTTGTCGTGAAGTAAGGCCAAGGCCTTCGGTAAATCCCTCGGAGCGATTTCAAAGCGGAAATACTTCCACGCGGTGAACCGTGGATCTCGCTCCGCCATTTTCGCCAGCGCGGCATGGTGGAGCGCCGGGCTGATGGAGTGGTTGATCGGCTGGCCGAGAACGGCGAGAGCCGTGCCCTCGTAGTTCCAGCGGTCCAGATCGCTCAAGGTCAGAACAGGAGCGGCTTCAAGCATCTTTCTTCGGTCTGAGGGTTTGGGGCTTCCACCATCCGACACTGACGGAAGACTCTGAACGAGAAAGACGAAAACGCTTCAGTGCGCGTGACGCTCGTAGGTGGAGTCAAACTCTTCGACGAACGTGCTGAACAGCTTCGAGTGATCGAGGTCACCGGCGGCCTTGTAGTGGTTCACGAGGTTGCGGCAGCTGCGGCAAAGGACTTCGCGGATCGGAGTGGGAGAAAGATCCGAGCCTTTCGGCACGATCTTGTTGGCCCGAAGCAACGCGAACACTTCGTCCGTATCCAAAAAGATACCCCGATCGAACGGGTCGATGAAGAACGGCTTGGGCGCGGTGAAGCAGCCGACCACGAAATGCCCCGGCAGGCCCACCGGCTCGAGATCAAGACCCAGGCGTCCGGCGATCAAAAGGTAGACGGTGCTGAGTGAAATCGGGATGCCCTTGCGCCGGCTGAGCACGTGATCGATGAGGCTGTTCAACGGATCCGTGTAATTGTCTACATTACCGTGGAAGCCCCATTCGTGAAACAGCACCCGGTTGATGATCCTGCACTGCTCGCGCGTGGACGCAGGCAGCGTGATCAACTCGCGGCAGCGGGCAGCGATCCGGTCCATCGTCCCGCAGCACTCGCCGACATCGAGACCCGGCGAGACCGTTCGGCTGAGCAGAATCGCGCCGGTTTCCAGCTCGTAATTCAGTGAGCGAATGAAACCGCGAAACTCGGCGACCGGGTCGCTGAATTTAATTTCATCGAGAAACCAAACGGCGTGCCGAGCCAGAATTCGGTGTGAGCCGTGAGCAACTTCCTGCAAAAACTGGACGGCGGGCTGACCAAGATCGAGGAAGTGGGCGAGGAGGGCTTTCCGTACGGGTGGCGTCAGATCGTCCAGCAAACCCAGAAGCGCGTCCCGTCGAGCTTCACTAAGCTTTTCAATTTCCACGTCTCCGAAGACACGTTTTTCCCCCCTATGCAGCAATCAGGAAACTTCCGCTTTTCGGATTTTAATTTCTTGCGTGCGCACAGTGAAGGACGGGAGTCTGCAACTTATTGAGCGGACGCTTCACGCGTGCCGAACAGCGCGCTGCCAACGCGAATCAGGGTACTGCCCGCCGCTATCGCGGCCGCAAAATCTCCACTCATTCCCATCGATAGAACCGCGAGCGCCTGACCGCTCCCGCGCGAAAGTTCATCTCGCAGCGCGCGCAAATTCTGGAACGTGGTATTCGCGACCGCAGGATCATTGGAAAGCGGGGCGATCGTCATCAAACCGTCAATGCGCAGATTCTTTTTCGCGAATGCCGCATCGGCGAGCCCTGGCGCGTCCTCAAGTTCTGCGCCAAACTTGGCGGGATCCCGCCCTGCATTGATCTGCAGCAGGACGGCCAGGGTCTTCCCGAGTTCACCGGCTGCGCGATCGAGATGGTTGAGCAACTTTTCGCTATCGACACTTTGTACCCGATCAAAGTGCTGCGCGGCGAGTTTCGCTTTGTTGGATTGCAGATGGCCGATCAACTCCCATTGGAGGGATGACGAAACTTGGGCGCGTTTCTCCGCCCCCTCTTGTACCCGGTTTTCCCCGACAGAGCGTAGCCCGTAGCGAGCCGCGTACTCCGCGGCGGTGGCGGGATGAGTCTTCGTTACAGCCAACAGTTCTACTTCTAGTGGGTCGCGGCCGACGGCAGCACAGGCCGTCGCAATCTGTTGCCGGATCGTGTCCGCGCGCGCCTTGAACTCGTCGTACGAAGGAAGCATTTGCTGGATTGCTTGTGCGGTTGCGGGTGATTAGCGATCTTTATGGTCGAACGCGGCCGCGTCCACCCATGCAAATCGAAAATTTCAAAATCTTCGCCGACCTCGTTGAGACCAAGAGCTTCTCAAAGTCGGCGAAGCTCAATGGTATCACTCAATCGGCGGTCAGCCAGCAAGCCCGGGCGATGGAGCGGCATTTCAAGGCGCTGTTGATCGATCGGAGTCAAAAACAGTTTCAACTTACGCGCGAGGGTCAGCGCGTGTACGACTCGGCCAAAGAAATTCTGCACACCTACGACAAGTTGCTGAGCGAGTTGCAGGAAATGAAGAAGGTGATCAGCGGCACGATCCGAATTTCGACGATCTATTCGATCGGCCTGCACGAGCTTCCTCCCTACATCAAAAAATTCCTTCACGACTTTCCGTCAGTGAACGTGCGGGTCGAGTATCGGCGTTCGAATCTCGTCTACGAGGACATTCTGCACAACTCGGTGGACTTTGGTCTGGTCGCTTTCCCCGTGAAGCAGCGGCAGATCGAGATGCTGCCATTTCGAAATGATCACTTGGTGCTGATTGCCCATCCGGGTCATCCGCTGGCGAAGTGCGGCGAGTTGGAAATGAAGCAACTCGCGGCGCAACGCTTCATTGGGTTTGATCCTGACATCCCGACCCGCAAGGCCGTGGACCAGATTTTCCGCGACAACAAGCTCGAGATCGAACCTGTGATGGAGTTCGACAACATCGAGACGGTAAAACGCGCGGTCGAGATCGACCACGGGGTCGCGATCGTGCCGCAAGCCACGGTCTTGCAGGAGGTGAAGCAAGGCACGCTCGCCGCAGTGCGTTTTAAAGGGAAGGACTACACCCGCCCACTCGCCATTCTCCACCGCAAGGGCCGCGTACTCACCCCGGCGATGAAGAAATTCATCGAGGTCCTGAGCTTGGATCTCGTATAAGTTGAGTTCGCAAACGCCAGCGATGCGACGGTTTGGAGAATCACGGGAACAAGCTGGGTGGTTCGTTTCTCTGATGGGTATCACACTATGAAAACGTTCCGCCATTTGCTCACACTCGGTCTCCTTATTGCTGGCGCGTCCTTCGTTGACGCCGCACCGGTTGATCCCGTGCCGGCGCCGAAGTGGACGCTGAAAGACGTGAATGGGAAACCCGTCACCTTTGATCAGTTCCAAGGCAAAGTCGTCGTCGTGGATTTCTGGGCGACGTGGTGCCCGCCGTGCCGCGCCGAAATGCCGGGATACGTCGCGTTGCAGAAGAAATATGGGAAGGACGGCTTGGTGATCGTCGGGATGTCGGTGGACGCGCAAGGCCCCGGTGTCGTGAAGAAATTCATCGAGCAGAATGGCATCAACTACACGATCGTCATGGCTGACGATGAGGTGCAGGCGGAGTTTGCGGGGAAGGAACCGATCGCGGGGATTCCCACGACCTTCATCATCGATCGCGATGGAAAGATTCGGGACCGCAAAGTGGGAGCGGAGCCGACGGAGAGTTTTGAAAAACGTCTGATCCCGTACCTGAACGCGAAAGCGTCCTGAACCGGCGACAATCGGCGGCATTGCCGCGCGATCGCGTCGCGTCTCGTTGGAAAGGTCGGCTGACCCGATGGCCGGGCCGAAACCGACGGCTTATCCAGAATGGTCGTTCTACCTCCTGCGGCGACGGCGCTGATTGACGGAACTTCAGTCCGCGTTGAAACACGCGAGGGCGCTGAGCTCGTCGGCGATCAGCCGGTCCGGGCGGCAGCGCGGCATTTTGTTTTGTCCGCCCCACCGGTCGTGGTGACGCATCCAGTGGGCAAAGAATCCTGGCATCACGAGCCGCACGACGGGCGCTTCGATGGGACCGCGCTGTCGTTTCACCCCGTATCCTGAATTTCGCGACTGCAGGTCCACGTCGAGGTGAATCGCCAGGATGGGTCCAGTGGGCGTTTCAGCTGTGCCGGGACGAAGTTCGACCCACCACTCATGCCGACCGCGGGTCTGACCAATCAGTGAACTGCTGAGGAGTGGGGCGACGTGAAAGTTCACGATCGTCCAGCCATGGCGCTGACAAACCGCGACCAACGCGTCCGTGAGATCCTTTTCCCCCAGGTTCTCCTCGAATGAATTCAGCCGCAGCTGCGTGCGACCGGCGGGAAGGAGACGCGGAGGATCGTTCGAGGTGAAGCGCACGATGTCACCGTTTACGTACCGACAGAGTCCGGCCGGCGTCGTGAGGACTAGCACGTACTCTTCGCCTACGCGAACCTGCTCAAGCGGCAGAGCTTTGGTGCTCATCGTCAACGGCAGCGATTCGTGATACTCTTTCAACGGCAGGAATTCGTAGAACACGCCCGCGTCCGCGATCAATCGCAGCCCCACACCGCTCTCGGCGTCTTGCGCCGCGATGATCGCTTCGGCCGCCGAGTAGACCTCTTGAAAATTAACCGTCGGTCCGACCAAGCGCTTCAATTCGTCGTGGAAGGGACCTATCGGAACGCCATGATGAACGATACACTCCAGGTTCGGCCAAATGTCTTTTAGGTTGGTAAAGGGCTTGTGACGGAAGAGCTCGCGATCCCGGACCATTTCCGCGAACTGCAAGAGCCAGCTGGGAACCCCCGAGATCAAGGTGATATCCACACTCGTATTACCTTCGATAACGACATCCATCTTTGCCGACCAATCGCTCAGATCCGTGACCGGTTGCTGGGGTTCGGCCAGTTGATTGAGGCTCCACGGCGGACTGGAGGTCACCAGGTCCGTGTTCGCCTTCGCCGGTTTACCCGCGTCCGCCTCCTCCGTGGCAATCTCATGTAAATGCAGCAGGGGATCCAGGAAGAGATGGGTCCCGCCGAATACTTCCGCGCGATCGACGCGAGCGCTGTAATAGAGCAGCGAGTCCGTGGCGGCCTTCTCGAAGTGAGCCAACGCGTCGTCAGTGATGGGCAGCCATTTGGGTTCGGGGCCGACCGTTCTTGCCGACGCTGCCCGCCACCGACACATCCCTGGCCAAAGGACGTTCGCTTCCCCAAGTTTTATCCGGCTGAAGTACGGTTGCAGCTGATCGTAGTCACGCAGCGGGACGCGCGCGCGAAATTCCTCGTACGTCATTCCCGGCCGGATCCCCAGCTCCTGCCCGTGGGCGGTTTGAGCCAGGTTTTTGATCAGGTCCGGCAGGATCTCGTGCTGAGCGCTGACCGCAGCTCCACTTCGGCTCAGACGCCGCGCCATGCGCGCGGTTTGCCAACTCGCATGAAGAACGGAAAGTGGTTTCGGCAGGACCGGCATGAGATCGCCACGGACCGAAGAAGGCAGTGCGGACGAGGCCAGAGCCGCAAGTCCATTCCCATTCCGGGTCGTTCATTCGAAGCGTCGGGATGACGTTTCGTGGATCCTTTACGGGCGATGCGCGACGTACGCCCGCAGTCCAGCGGCTCCGCGGTTCGATCCGGCAAACGAGTAACGCGAGTCTGTATTCTTCGCTTCGCATTGCTGGACAAACTGCCCAACGTCGACCGTTCATGCCGCTTCCGCCCATATTGTTCGAAGACGACGCGATGATCGCGTTCGACAAACCCAGTGGTCTGCTGATCGCTCCGGACCGCTGGGACAAGTCGCGGGAGAACCTCATGGGCCTGGTGCACGACAAGTATGGCCATGGCGTCGCGAACGTGCACCGGTTGGATGCGGATACGAGCGGGGTCTTGCTCTGCGCGAAGACCAAACTGGCGCTCGATTTTCTGAGCGGTCAGTTCCAAGGCAAAACCGTCCAGAAGAAGTATCTCGCTTTCGTCGTCGTCCTGCCGATCGAAGCCGCGATGAAAGTGATCGCACCGGTGCGTGACGCGAGTGGAACGTTGCCGGATGCGTTCGCCGTTGAAGTGGCTTTGGGCGAGGATGAGCGACAACCCGGCCGGATGCGCATCTTCAAAGGTCGCGGCGGAAAGGACTCTGTTACCGAGTTTACGGTGCTCGAGCGGTTCGGCCGGTTTGTTTTCGTGGAATGCCGCCCCGTGACCGGGCGAACTCACCAAATTCGAGTACACCTGGCGGCAGCCGGTGCGCCCGTGCTGAATGACCCGTTCTACGGCGATCCTGAGATCAAGCTGCTGCTTTCAGAATTGAAGCGGCACTATAAGGGACGAGAAGAAGAGAAGCCGCTGGTCGGTCGGTTGGCGCTCCACGCGAGTCAGCTCACGTTGAAGCATCCGGTCACGAAAGAGCCCGTGGCTTTATCTGCTCCGTTGCCGCACGAATTCGAAGTGGCGCTCAAATATCTTCGAAAGTTCGGTGCGTCTCGGCGTTGAAGAGTTGCCGTTACGTGTTCAGTTTGTTGATTCGAAGCCCGGTTACCCATTCCCAACACTCCCATGACCCCTAATTCTCATCTCACTCGTCGCGAAGCCGTCCGCACCGTTGCCCTCGGCGCACTCGCGCTGCCGTTCTTGAAAACCTCACTTGCCGCTGCAGAAGTTCCCGCCAGTCGTGCGGCGGTCGGATCCGCCAGCGCACCTGATTCAATGGGGCGCGAGCACGGGTTGCGCCTCGGCGTTGCGTCGTATTCGACGCGCACGATGACGCTCGACGAGACGATGAGCGTGTTGGGTTTGCTGCGCGTAAAGAATGTAGGGTTGTTCAAAGCGCATTGCGATTGGGAGAGTGCCACCGTCGAGCAATGCAGCGCGGTCGGCGCAAAACTGCGGGCGGCGGGACTTAACTTGACGGGCTCGGGGGTGATCAATCTTCCCAATGACGAGGCGAAGCTGCGCAAGGCGTTCGAGAATGTGCGTGCGGCGCAGATGTCAACGATGGTGTGCAAACCCCAACTCGCCGCGCTGCCTGCGATCGAAAAGCTCGTGAAAGAATTCGATCAAAAAATCGCGATCCATAATCATGGACCAGAAGACGCGTTGTTTCCCACGCCGCAGAGCGCGTTCGATGCGATCAAGACGCTGGATGCGCGAATCGGTCTGTGTGTCGACATCGGGCATGCTGCGCGTGCGGGCGTCGATCCGGCAGCTGCGATTCGTCAGCATGCGGCCCGCGTCTACGATCTGCACATGAAGGATTCCGTCGCGATCGTCGGTGCGACGAAGGACATCCCCGTGGAAGTCGGTGCCGGCCGGCTCGATATTCGCAGCGTGTTGGCGGCGCTTCGTGAGATCAAATATTCGGGAGTCGTGGCGTTCGAGTACGAGAAGCCTGCGGCAAATCCTGTGACCGGCCTCGCCGAGTCGCTAGGCTATGTGCGCGGAATGCTCGCGGCAACCAGCTAGTCCGCCGTCTTAGTCGTTACCATGCAGTCGAGCTCGGAAGATTGTTGCAGCATCGGTCGTGAGACCGATGCCCGGCGCGCCCCACCGCCCTTCCACCGTCTCACGAAGGTGGCTGCTTCGGACTGCATGGAGCCGGCTTAGCCGTAACCGTTCAAAAGAAACAACCGCCGATTACATCCATTGACGCGGAGCGATGCAGTGAAGGCAAAAACAGGGAATTCGATCAAAGCCACCGTCTCGTACGTGATGAATGAAGTTTTCGCTGCATGGTCCTGCCTCTGGGATGATCCGCGCCGATCCGTAATATCGGTGATTCAAATGCATTGATCCGGCTGAGGATCAGGGAGCAGGGGAGGCGGTGAAAATTAAGAAAGGTCAGTGAACGAAATGTCTCATGAATAAACCCACTGGTTCAGGAACGCTCGGCTTTGGTATTGTTGGAGTAGGTATGATTGCCGACTTCCATGCGCAGGCCCTCGCGCACGTGTCCGGCGCGAGCTTGGTCGGCGTAGCGACGCGGAATGCGGAGAATGGCCGCACCTTCGCCAAGAAGCATGGACTCTCTTTTTCAACGACGGACGTCGGCGAACTGATTGCACGGCCCGACGTGAACGTGATCTGTGTCACAACGCCAAGTGGCGCGCATTTGGATCCGGCACTGGCGGCGATTCAGGCGGGAAAACACGTCGTGATTGAAAAGCCGATGGAGATTACCGCCGAACGCGCGGATCAACTCATCGAAGCGGCGGCCAAGGCCCGCGTGCGACTCGCGCCGATTTTTCAGGCGCGGTTTGGCGAAGGGGCCAGAACCGTGAAGACCGCGTTGGACGCGGGCCGATTTGGCCGACTGGTGCTGGCAAGTGCCGCGGTGAAGTGGCACCGCGGTCCACACTATTATTCCGGCTGGAAAGGAACGCTCAACCTCGATGGTGG
>JBDSPT010000182.1:0-8729 GCA_039930205.1 Opitutus sp.
GGCACGAACCGGGGGATGACGCCCGAGCCGTGGCAATCATCGAGCGAGTCCTTGCACTTCAGCTCGATGCGCCGGGGCGGCCGTGGGACGGCACCTTTGCTCGGATGGCAGAGGACCCGCCCCTTCGAGCGGGAGTACAACTTTGGAAGGACTTCGATCCCAACTGGCGGCAGTTTGTGGGCACCACGTTCGTCCTGATCCTGGAACAGTTCGCGACCGATCTGCCGCGAGATTTGGCGGTGCGGATGGAGCGCGCAATCCGACGAGCCGTGGAAAGTGAATTGAGCGAGGGACGCGCGGAGCCGTATCACACCAACATCGCGCTGATGCATGCTTTTCTCCTCGATTGGGGAGGCGCTCGATTCGCCAAACCGGACTGGGCGAAGCAAAGCAACGAGTGGGCCGATAAAATCCGTTCCGAGTTCGCACGGCACGGCACCTTCGAGGAGTACAACTCGCCGACTTACTACGGAGTGGATCTGTACAGTCTCGCACTTTGGCGACGATACGGTTCGACAGACCACCTCCGCGAAGTGGGCCGTGAACTTGAAGCCGCACTCTGGCGCGACATTGCCACGTTCTATCATCCTGGACTGCGGAATATGTGCGGGCCGTGGGACCGGGCGTATGGACTGGACATGCGACGATACGTATCGCTTACCGGGATATGGATGGGGCTGGCGCTGCCGGAGAACATCACACCGCTGCCTGATCCGCGAGGAGTGATGGGGCACGCCCACGATTTTTTCGTCGCGCCGGCGTACGTCGCTCTGGGCGTGGTGATTCCTGACAGCGTATTACCCGCTCTTTCCCGATTCGGCGGCGAGCGGCAGGTTGAGCGATCGCTCGCCGGAGAAAGAAAAGCGACCGCGTGGCTTGGAACCGATTTGATGATCGGCGGCGAGGTGACGCAGCTCACGCGTGAAGCGGGACCGGGAACGGCCTACGGACAATTTCATCCGGCGACCGCGCATTGGCAGATCGCAAACGACAACGTGGGGGCCATCGCGCTGGTGGAATCGCCCGCGGTGGATGCGATCGCGGAAGAGAGACACTTGAAGATTGTGACGAAGCGGGGAACGTCGCGTTTCCGCATCGCGGCGGGAGGGATGAATCAAACGAATTTGTCCCGTGAGCAGTGGGATTTGCCGGCGATGCGCGTGCAAATCGTCACCGACGCGAAGGATTTCAGCGTGCTGCCGGGCGAAGGATATGTTGACGTCGTGTATCGGGACGCCACGGGTTTCGACCTGCGGTTCTCGCGTACACCATGAAGCGATTCTTATCCTGCCTCGCACTCTTCACTCTCAGTCAGCTGCACGCTGCAGAACCGGCGATCGTGCCGCCCACGACCGGTCCGCGTCTGGCGGTGGTCATCAGCATCGATCAATGCCGCGCCGATTATCTGCAACGGTTTCGTCCTTACTTCGTCGAGGGTGGATTCCGGCGTTTGCTTGAACAGGGCGATGTCTACGCCGATGCGCACCATCGCCACGCGCTGACCGCAACCGCCCCGGGTCACGCGACGTTGCTCACGGGTGTGTCTGCGAATCTGCACGGGATCATCGCGAACGATTGGTTCGACGTCGCGGCAGGCCGGAAGATGAACGGGGTGGAGGATGCGGAGGCGCCGCTCGTCGGGAGTGTTCCGCAAACGGTCGCGATGCCGGGCGGCGGGGCGGACGCGGAGTTCTCCGGATCGCCACGACGCCTCCTGGCCGCCACAGTGGGAGATCAGATCAAACTGCGTTTCGGCGCCAGCAGTCGGGTGATCTCGGTGGCCAACAAGGACCGCGCGGCGATCTTCATGGGCGGACGATTGGGAGACGCGGCCTATTGGATCGTCGATGGCCGGGCGGTGACGTCGCGTTATTATCGAGAGGCGCTGCCGGATTGGGTCGTGGCGTTCAATAACGAGAACCTCGTCAATGCTGCTTTTGGTCACACGTGGGATCGTCTGCTCGACATCTCGATCTACAATGCCATCCAGGGACCTGATGATGCTCCGGGTGAGGAAGGGCGGCTGGGTCTCGGCCGGACTTTCCCGAGGCGCGTCGATGGTGGTTCCGCGCAGATCGGGCCGGCGTTCTACAACGCGTACCGACTCGATCCGCACGGATCGGGAGTGCTGGGTCAACTCGTACAACGTGCCGTCGTCAACGAAAAGCTCGGCCACCATGACACGCCCGATCTGCTGTGCGTGGGGTTCTCCCAGATCGATTACGCCGGCCATTCGTACGGGCCTGATAGTCACGAGGTGATGGACTCTTTCTTGCGCTTGGATCGCGTGATCGCCGAATTACTGACGTTCCTCGATCGTGAAGTCGGCGAGAAGAAGTACGTCCTCGTGCTTTCGGCGGATCACGGAGCCGCACCGCTTCCAGAGCGCACGCAGGCCTTCGCTCGAGGAGTCGTCGCTGGCCGACTCGACGGGCCGGGACTTGATCGTCAGGTGGAAGCGGCCTTGACCACGGCGTTCGGCGCGCCCGCGAACGGAGCGGCTTGGGCGCTGCGGGACGGTTACGGTTATCGACTGATTGCGAGCTCGCTCGCGAATCGATCGATCGACGGGTCTGCCGCGCAACTCGTCGTCAAAGCGACGTTGTTGAAATCCTCACAGATTGGCGTGGCCTACACTCGGGACGAGCTGACGGGCCGCGTTCCGGCAACCGGTCCCTTCCTTGAGGATTGGCGGTTGAGCTTCAACGCAGAGCGAAGTCCTGACGTGATGTTTTCGCCGTCACCGTATGTCGTCGACCGAACTCCTGCGGGCACGAATCACGGGACGCCTTACGACTACGACAAACATGTTCCGCTCATCTGGTTCGGAGCCGGGATTAATGCGGCGGTGCACACGCAGCGCATCGGAACCGACTCAATTGCACCAACGCTCTCGGCTTTACTCGGCGTACCCGCGCCGCCACTCGCCCGTGGCGCGCGACTGTTTTAGCACATCGCGATTCGCCAAGCCAACCCGCGGTGAGCCGAGTCTCACGTACCCGCTGCGCGAAGCAGTAAAATGAATACAAGGATGATCACGCCCGATGTGGCGCAACAGCCGAAGAATCCGAGGGTGTCGACGCGATCCCACTTCGCGAATTCCCACGACGAGTTTTGACCGAAGAGTTTGGTCTGATCGAATCGGTTGGGGTGGCGGCGCGTTTCCTCCATGCCGGCGATCTCCAATTCCGGCGTGGGCCCGATCGGAGTTTTCATTTTTCCGTAGAACAGATCCAGCCGGTCCTTCTCCGGGGGCCGGGTGACGAAGCTGACTAGCATCAATACGACGAAGGGGAAAAATCCGTCGAAGAGAAATTGCGCAGTCTCGCGTCCGGAGACAGATAGCCGCGCGGGATGCAAACCGAGCCACGACAGCACGTAGGCCTCGAAGTTGAACCGGCCGCGTCCGATGAGCGGACTTGCCGGATCGTCCGGGTTAAGCCGGACGACGTTCTTGAAGTACACGGATACCGGCCGGCCGTTGCTCTCCACGATCTGAGTGAGGGTGGGGCGCTGCGCGATGGCATCGATCCGAGAGGCGGTGAGTGGTGCGACGAGAATTGAAAAAGCGGACAACGCGACCGACGCCCATACGGCCGGCACCGTGAGCCGACGCCAGAAGAACATCAGGATAACGGCGGCGCCAAAGGGGATGTTCACCGTCAACACCAGCTTCACGAGCGACTCAACATCACTCATCGCTTCGGCAGCGATGACGCCGAGAACCAGCACGCAGAAGATCGTCCAGCGGGCGGCCCGGACGGATTGTTGCTGGGTCGTAGCCGGCCGAAGGTGATGCCAGAAGTTACGGACGAACAGCGACGCGATCGCCAGGGCCTTGGCGGCGAGGGTGGACATGGTTCCTGCGAGCACTCCAGCCAGCATCAGGCCGATAAACCCCGGTCCGAGCAGCCGCGTGGTCATGACCCCCCAGACTGCATCTGGATCTGCGAGTCCTCCGATTCCAAATACAGCGACCGCAATCAAGCCGGCGAAGGCCCACAACACGATCATCACTCGTTTCATGTAGGCGCCCGTGACGCCGCCGAACCGGGCCGCGAATTCGTTCTTGGCGGAGCCGTAGATGCCCATGTTGTGACTCAGACCGTGAATCTGCACGAGACTCGCGAAGAGCACGGCGAAGATGAAGAGCGGCGATCCGCCGTCGCCGCCGAAGAGATTAAACATCTCTTTCGGCACTCGCTCACGCAGCTGCGACCAACCGCCAATTGATGAGAGTCCGGTCGGAATCAGCATCACCGAAAACATGACAATCAGGATGCCCTGCAGCGCCTCGTTGAGCGCGGCCGCAGCCATTCCACCCAGAATCATGTAAGCGCCCACCACGACCGCGAACGTGACGTAGAACGGAAGCGACGGAAGCACGGTGATGTAGCTGTGCAGGTCACCTCGGGCGTAGCGGTCGTGCAGCGTTGCGAGCCGCGACTTGAGTTCGGCGGTCAAGTCGCCGGACACGGCCTCGCGCTCCAACGCCTTCAACTCGTGGAAATCGTGCACCGCCGCGCGATCGGTTTCCGACCATTGCGACTCCGGTTTGGTGGCGATCGACGACGCGATCTTATAGGCAACGAAATTACCGAAGCCGAGCAGGGCGCAGACCACAAAAATTTGGAACAGCGCATAGAAGCGACTGAGCCCGCGGCTGCCGAGCCGGTCCTCGAACATGTCGGCGAGGGTAACGAGTCACACACGGCGGAACCATGTGTTCATGAACCAAAAGTATGGATTCATGAATACGGTCTGGAAGGCGAACCAGACGCCGGTGACGCCACGCTGGTAGACGAGGCTGGCGGTGCTCACCGCGCCTTGCGGCTCCGTCGCGTTGCCGAAACTGAGGAAGAATTGGTAGAGCTTCCCGAGCTTTCGGCCGGCCAGAAAAAATCCTTCCTCATTCGCAGCCTGATGCGAACTCCGCCAGCCGAAGTAGATGACCGCGCTCAGATACGCGAGAATGACGGCCATATCGATGACGTGGAAATTTCCGAAGAGCATGGACGATGGGGGGGACGCGAGAAGCGCGAACGGGGCGGACGAACCGTGGCCGAAGATTGGATCACTGCACAGAGGCAAGTTGAACCGTCCACGAATCTAACCGTTACATCGTACGAGCGTTGTTTTCGAAAGCAGATGCCGTGTTTCTCGATCTCGAAATGCCCCTCTCACGCTGCAGCGTTGTGTCGGCGAAGATCTGTGGTCAGCGCCGGTCCGAGGCGAGGTCCGCGAAGCGCACGTGTCGGTTCGCTCTGGTCCGACGCCCATGAGAGTCTGTCTGATCGGAGTGGGGGGCTATGGGCGGGTGCATTTGCAGCACCTCTTGCAGTTCCATCGCGAAGGGAGGGTGTCGCTCGTCGCCGTCGTCGTACACCCACCCGATTCGGGCAGCGATGTCCTGCAGTCGCTCGCCGCGATCCCGTGCGAGATCTTCCCGGATTTCCCGAGCTTGTGCGCCGCGCTGCCACGACTTCAACTCCAGCTTGCCGTCGTTCCCACGCCAATACACCTCCATGCGCCGATGACACTCGCGCTGCTCGACGCCGGATTGAACGTGCTGGTCGAGAAGCCGATTGCGGCGACATTGAGGGAGGCTCATGCGATCGCCGAACGCGCTGCCAAACTGCAGCGAATGGTCGCCGTTGGATTTCAGTATCTCCACGCGCCGGAGATTCAGGCGCTGAAGCAGCGCCTGCTCGCGGGCACGATTGGTCCGTTGCGAAGAGTGGTGGTGCATGCGGCGTGGCCGAGGAGCCACGCGTACTATGCGCGCAACGATTGGGCCGGGCGGCTGCAGCTCGGTGAGCAACGCGTGTTCGATTCTCCAATTAACAATGCGATCTCACATTTTTTCATGCTGATGCTGTTCCTCGCGGGTCGAACGATGGAAGAAGCGGCGGAACCCGTACGACTCACGGCCGAGCTTTATCGGGCTCAGGCGATCGAATCATTCGATACGGGAGTCGTGCGCCTTGAGACTGACGACGGATGTCGGCTGGACTTTTATGGAACGCATAGCTCCAGGGAAATCGAGCGGCCTTCCCTGGTGATCGAGGGATCGGCCGGGCGCGCGGAGTGGGTGCAAGACACCCATGCGTTGATCATCGCCCACGGGAAACGATGGGAACTTCGCGCTGATCCCGAGAGCGCCACTCGCGAACGAATGTTTAACGATGTGTTTGGCCGCTTGGAGGGGCATCATCGCTTCGTCTGCACCCCGCAACTGGCCGCCGCACACGTGCGCTGTGTCACGGCACTGCATGAGAATGTCCCGATCACGCCGGTACCGCCGGCTTGGCTTCAGCAACGCATTGATGATGGGGATACGTACACCTTCGTGCGCGGACTTGACGGCCGGTTGTCGGATGCGGCCAGATGCGGCAGCGGTCTCGCCGGACCAAACGCGGATTGGGCCGTCCCGGGCACCGTCGTGGCGTTGACGTCGCCGTGAACCCGCATTTGCTGCGGGTCGACGATTACAGGGCCGCAAGCCAGCCGCCATCGACGTAGATCACCTGCCCGTTGACGAAGTCGGATGCGGGCGAACAAAGAAAAATCGCGGCGCCGATCAAATCATCCGGCGCGCCCCAACGCCCTGCCGGTGTGCGGGCCTTGACCCAGCTGTCGAATTCAGGCTTGGCCGCGAGGTGGCGCGTCATGTCGCTCAGAATGTAACCGGGCCCGATGCCGTTTGTCTGGATGTTGTGCCGCGCCCATTCGACCGCCATCGACTTGGTCAGTAACTTCAGTCCGCCTTTCGCCGCCGTATAGTTACCGGTCGTGGGTCGGGTGGCTTCGCTCATCAACGAACACAGGTTCACGATCTTGCCCCCGCCTGCCGTGATCATTCCGCCGATGACCGCCTGGGAAACGAGAAACGCGCCGGTGAGATTCACATCGATGACTTCCTGCCATTGAGCGAGCGTCATGTCCTGCAATGTCGAATACCGGTGAATGCCGGCGTTGTTGATCAGGATGTTGATCGTGCCGTGCTCCAGCTGAAACGTCGCCAACGCCGACCGCACCTCGTCCACCTTCGATACGTTGAATACGAGCCCGTGTGCATCGATGCCCTCCGCGCACAGCGCGGCGGTCGTTGCGTGCAGCCGGGTCGGGTCGATGTCGTTGAGGACGATGCTTGCACCTGCGTTCGCCAGCGCTCGCGCGAAACCGAGTCCCAATCCTTGGCCGGATCCCGTGATCAACGCCCGACGGCCGCGCAGCGAAAACAGGTCAGAGGTGGTCATGGGGCGCTCTTTGTTTGGCCGAACTGCGCATTGGGGCAACGTCGCTCTCGCACGACGTCTTGCGCGCGTTTGTCGTCGCGCAATCCTTTGAAGGTCCCGTGACGGAGGTTTCCACCGGTCGTCCATTCCGCGAAACTGACCTGGGCAACAACGGTTGGCTTCACCCATTGGATTTCTTTCATCTGCTCGACGGTGATGCCCTCGCCCCAATGACTCCTCCTGGGGTTGGGAAGATGGGCGAAAGGACACCGTTCGGATTTCAATGGATTGAGGAGTGCGGCAAGTTCGCGACGATTTCGGGGGTTGAGTCCCTGGCGCACTTTTCCGGCGCACATCAATTTCTTTCCTTCGTAGTGGCCGATCACGAGCGATTCCAGGGGTGAGCCTCGTTTGTAGCCGCCGATCACGAATTCCTGTTCCGGGCTTAACTTCAACTTCACCCAGGCGCCGCTGCGTTCACGCGATTGGTAGACGGAGTCACGACGCTTCGCGACCACGCCTTCCAGCCCCAGCTGCTGGACTGCAGTCACCATCCTGGAGGCGGGACCTTCAACACTCGCCGACAGTTTCACGTCTGAGTCGTCGAGAATCTCGGCCAACTTGAATTTGCGCTCGTCGAGCGGACGCTGGCGCCAGTCCTCACCGTCGAGGAACAACAAATCGAATGCGTAGTAAACGATCGTGCCGCGGTCGGACTTGCGGTTTTGCAGGCATTGGAAGGACGGCTTGCCGTGCTGGTCGATGGCCACGATTTCGCCGTCGATCACCGCTGAATCCGCTTTTATGGTACGCAAGGCGTCGACAACCGAGGGGAAGTCGGCCGAAAGACTTTTGTTGTTTCGCGACCGCAAACGGACGCGTTCACCGTCTTTGAGCCCGAGTCCCCGGTAACCGTCGAATTTGATTTCATAGATCCACGAGTCGTCATCTGGTAGTTCGGCAACTTCGTGAGCGGTCATCGGCTCGACGAATTCAGGCGAACGGATCGACTTCCTGGCGCGCGCCGCACGCTTGGTAGTCGGAGATGGTGCAATCGCGTTGGCCGCCGCGGTTTCATTACTGTTCCAAACGGCGTCTTTGGCTTTTGCGATCTGCGCCAGGGTCCGGCCGCTCAGCACCGAGGAGTTCTCTTGTTTTACCGTGAGTGGCTTTGCGGGCTTGTTGGCTTTCTGGATGAGCCAGACCGGCTTTGCTTCGTCTTCCGATTTGATGCGAAATATATGCCACTCCCCGGCAAGCTTTTTGCCGGAGAGCCAGAGCTTCAGGTCTCCCTTCCGATAGTTTCCGCCGATGAGATCGTACGTGCCGATGTCCCACACCATGACGGTGCCTCCGCCGTACTGACCTTGCGGAATCGTGCCTTCGAAGGAGAAGTACTCGAGTGGGTGATCTTCGGTCTGGAACGCCGATCGTTTCACCCCCAACTCCATCGAAAGTCCTTTGGGGATGGCCCACGATTTGAGCACATCG
>JBDSPT010000183.1:0-4269 GCA_039930205.1 Opitutus sp.
GATCATTGCCCGTGAATCGAACGTCCGCGATCCGGACCTTTTCGCCTTCTTTGATCTTGAAAATAACGGTGCCGAAGCTCGTGGCGCGGTCCCGCTCGATTGTATAGTTAACCGAGACCTGATTATAGCCGGATTTCTGATAATACTCGCGGATCTTCTCGGCGTCTTCTTTTACCTGGCGTTCGTCCAACGCGACGTTCGGCCGGGTCTTGATTTCTTTCTCGAGGCGCCGTGACTTAACTCTCTTGTTGCCCTCGTAGCGGATCGAGAGCACTCGGAATTTCGGTGTGACCTCGACGACGAGATTGAAGACGCGATCATTGACCGCCTCACGCTTGATTTCAATAAATTCGAAGAGACCCGTGCGGTAAAGCGACCTGATATCGCGGTCGAGCATCGCATCGTCCAGCTCGCCGCCCTCGCGCACCTGCATGTTGGCGCGAACGACCTGCTCGTTCACGATCGCTGTGCCGACGAATTTAACTGTGACCGTCCCGACCTGATAAGACGGCGCTTCCGCCTGACCTTGACCTCCAGCTGGACGTGTTCCCTGAGCTAGGACTGGAACCCCACTTACGGTCAGCCAGAAACATACGAGAAAAAGGAAACCGGTGACCCGGCAAAGCGGGTTACTGAGTGAAGTTTTCAAAGCGGGTGATGTCTCGTAGGAACGTAAGCTTCAATTCTCCTACCGGGCCGTTTCGTTGCTTGGCAACGATTAACTCGGCTGAGTCTGCGGCGACTTGGAATTTTTCGTCGGCGTCTTTGGGTCGGGCGAGCATGAGAACAACGTCAGCATCTTGCTCGATCGAGCCGGATTCGCGCAGATCCGCGAGGCGCGGCGTGCGGTTTTCCTTCTCGGAGGAGCGGTTGAGTTGGGATAATACAAGGACCGGAACGTTCAGTTCCTTCGCCAGTGACTTTAATCCGCGCGACGCCTCTGCCACTTGTTGCTCACGAGGCACCTTGGCATCCGTCGGACTCATCAGCTGCAAGTAATCCACTACAATGAACCCCAGCGGCGTCCGGGCATGAATCCGACGCGCCTTGGCGCGGAGCTGCATGATCGAAAGCGCACTCGAATCATCAATGAAGATGGGCGCCTTCGAGAACTCGTCGGCCGTGTTCACCAGGCGCGTTTGCTCGTCGCCGTTCTTCGACAACAACCCGTCGCGAAGCAGCTTCATGTTCACGCGCGCCCGCGAGCAGAGCATACGTAACGCGAGCTGGGCGGCGCTCATTTCCAACGAAAAGATCAACACGGCCGCCGGTTCTCCACGCTTTGGCAGAGCCGCACCTTCGGCGAAATTGAGCGCCAGCGACGTTTTGCCCATCGAGGGACGAGCGGCGAGGATAATCATTTCCTGCCGCTGAAAGCCCCAGGTGAGTGCGTCGAGATCCTTGAACCCCGACGTGATGCCGGTCATCTCGCCCTTCTTCATCATCATTTTCGTAATGACGTTCATGGCTTCGCGCGTCGGCTCGCGCATCGGCTTCGCGCTTTCGCTCACCCGATTCTGAGTGACCGCGAAAAGCCGCGCTTCGACTTGGTCCACGAACTCGTCGATGCCCCCAGTAAAATTATAGCATTCTTCGACCGCACCGGTGCCCGCTTTGATGATCTCGCGGAGGAGATTCAACTCGCGCACTTTCTCGATGAAGTATCCCGCCTGGGCTGTCGTTGGAATTCGACTACTGACCTGGGTGAGGAACGCATAGCCCCCAATCCCATCGAGCTGACGCGCCGTCTTCAGCTCCTCCGCCAGCACCGACACATCCATCGGCTTCTGCCTGTTATATAAATCGAGCAGCCGCTCATAGATGATCCCGTGAGCCGGGAGATAGAAGGACTCCGGCCTAATTCTTGCCTCGAGGCAGCGGGAGACGACGTCGGCGCCGTCCAACAAACAGCACGACAACAGATACTCTTCCGCCTCGATGCTGTGCGGTATCGAGCGGCCGACGGTGCTGGTCGGCGGCGAACCTTCGAAACGGCGAAAGGGAATTGGAGCTTCGTCAGCCATGAGCAGCGGACAATCCAGCTGTTTGATCAGCGTCGCCGCAACAGTCTCTTCTTAACAAGATACTCACTCAGAAAGCATGAAGGCCGCGTCGGACAGACGCGGCCTTCGGAATAAAAATCCGTTCGAGCTTACTTCTTCTCCTCAGATGCGCTTGGCTCGATTGGGTTCTCGGAAACAACGTCAAAGTTGATGTCGACCGAAACATCGGAGTGAAGTTTGATTTTCACCGAGTGCTGACCAAGCGTCTTTACCGGCGTGTGCAGGTGGATGCGGCGCTTCTCGATTTCAAAGCCAGCTGCAGCAAGTTTTTCGTGGATATCGGTTGCGGTGATCGCGCCGAACATCCGGCCGCCTTCACCCGTCTTCACGGCGAAAGCGAGGCTGGTCTTCTCAAGCTTCTTCGCGAGGTCCTGTGCACCATTCAACTCATGTGACTCACGCTCGGCGCGGCGCTTTTTCAGCGCATCGACCTGCTTGCGATTCGCCCCGGTCAACGGCACTGCGATTCCGCGCGGGAGGAGGAAATTGCGGGCGTAGCCAGCGCGGACTTTTACTTGATCGCCTTCTCCGCCGAGGTTTTCAACGGGTTTGACGAGGAGGATTTCACTGGTGGCCATGGACGGATGGATTAAATGGATGCGGTTGACAGCGGATTTCGCCGCCAGAGTTCGAGAGAAAGGGAGCAGAATTCGCCGGAGATCGCGTCGAGTGTCAACACCTCAATCCGAGCTCCTCGCAAAACCTGGGATCCTTACGTTTAGCGGTGGCCCACCCGGTACTTTCATCCTTCCGCCCACCCTCTGGCGCCGCGAGGTCCAAACTACGGCTGCTTGATGACCAGAACGCGATTAATTGCCGTCGGCTTCACCTCTGAACGAGCGCCATTTGGCCAGTGGACAACCACTTTCCGTACTCGCGCATCGTCTCCCAACCCAAACGTCAGGGTCGAACTGGACTGCGCCATCAATCCCATCGCCGGAGCTTTGGTTTGCACCATCACCCGCCCCGGACTGTGGACTTCCACCTGCGCTCCGTCGCCTTCTCGAACGCCCTGGTTCGCGACGAGCCGAACCCCCAGCCACGGTAAGCCACCTCGCTGATCATTTCGCCAAACGACCGGCGGCCGGTCATTCTGAGCGATCACCACATCGAGATCACCGTCGCCATCCAGATCTGCCACCGCGACTCCTCGCGTAACGAGCCTCGGTCCGGAGGCCGCCGCGCTTCCCGCATCAACCCACGCGTTCCCGCGGTTCCAGAGCAACTCGGGGTGCGAACCGAACTCACGATCCTGCTCAAATCGATTCACGTCCGGCTCAACCCATCCGTTGCCGGCAAGAACGTCCATGCGCCCGTCGAGATCGTAGTCCAATAATGCCACCCCGAGTTTCTGGCTCAGGTTGGCGTAACCTTCGCGCTTGGTCTCTGGCATCGCGAGTGATGCCTCCAATGCGGCGAATCGTCCATCGTTGCCGGAAACCTGCGTAAACGGAAGTGAGCTCGTCGAAGCCAGGCCCGCCGAGATCGCCTCGCGTCTTTGACCGGTGGCGGCGATCCATCGATGAAAGGTTCCATCGCCGGCGTTGATGAACAGTACCGCGTCGCTCGTGTGATACGAAAAAAGCAGATCCAGTTTGCCGTCACCGTCCGCGTCGACCGGTATCACCGCCAACGTTTTCGCGAGTGGAAACCCGGTTTGTCGATCGATCGCACGCAGCCCGGCTACATTCCGATCCAGCTCGAAACGCCCGTCTCCAAGATTGCGGTACACCGACGGAACCACCCCGATAAACCCCGCGGGAGCGCCATATGACCGTCCCACGTTGGCGACCGTGAACGCCATCTGTAATGGCACCTCGCGCGGCCAGCGCGCATAATGACAGACCACGAGGTCGAGCCGGCCGTCGTTATCGTAGTCGATCCAGGCCGATCCTGTGCTCCACGTATTCTCCTCACCGCCGACGCCTGCCGATTCTGTGACATCTTCGAACCTCCCATTGCCCCGGTTCCGAAACAGATGGTTCGCGCCCACGCACGTCACATACAGATCGGGCAGACCATCATTGTCGAAGTCCCCGGCCGATGCACTCATCCCTTGCAGCTCGACGTTCAGGCCGGCGATTGCCGTCACTTCGGTGAAATGCCCCGTTCCATCATTTCGAAACAGCGCGCAGCTTCCTCGACTGATCCGTTTCGCGAGCGGCTCCTCCCAAGCCCAAGGCGCCCCCTTCACGAAGAAGAGATC
>JBDSPT010000184.1:0-2582 GCA_039930205.1 Opitutus sp.
AGATACCAGCGGCCATCTTCACCCCGCCGTGGCAGGCCGTGCAGTTCTGATTGAAGATCGGCCGGATGTGCCGGTTGAAATCGACCCGATCCGGCATCGCCACCCTGGCCACGGATGCCTCGGCTGCCTTGCGGGCGCAACCAGCAAGCAACAGCACGAGCAAAGAAGACACGAGAATGCGCAACGGGCACAGCCGGATCATGGCGCGGAGTGAGGAGTAGAAATCACGATACGTTTCGCCGAACAACGCCATCGCAGTTCGCCGATGACAGAGGGTCAAGCGTTAGCCTAGGCGCATCAGGCGCGGCGCGCCAGCGACCGTAACCCTATCCCCGAGGTGGAAAGTAGCCACCGTCGTGAGGAGGTGGAAGCACGGTAGAGTGCCGGTCATCGGTCTCACGACAGATGCTACAAAGATTTTCCGATCTCCACTGCCTGGTTACGGCATAGCCGTCGAGTGAGACACGCCGATGAACTCCCAAAAAAAGTATCATTCTGAGACCCGGACCAACGTTTCGTGGGATTGATGGACCATGAACTCATCGTGTCATGCGCGGCGACAGCTATACTGTCAGCCAACTGCAATTTCGCGTAGAGGCTCCGCGCCATTGACCCGCCGGATCACTCATGCTCTGAATCGACCGCTCCAGCCAAGCTCGATTCGGTCAACTTGTTTTGTCCGGTGTCGGAGTTCGGTCGCGGAGCATCAACTCAACCCGCTGTCCCTCATGCAATCGACTTCGCGTTTCCCCCGCCGTGTCAGTGCCGCCCTTTCCCGGGCGTTGTTAGTGGCCGCCACCTTTACGCCTGCCCTGATCTTGGGCAAAGAAATTGTCAGTCCCCTGCCGATCGAAGGCGTGGTCGAGGTCCTCAATGACACCCTGTATCAGCCGTATGTAGTCACTCAATATACCGGCAACGTCGCCGTCGAAGATCCGACCGTCTACTTCGATATTCCGGACGGCAAACGGCTCATCATTGAGACAATTGCATACCAAGCGGGTCTGCCCGCCGGCTCCAGCACTCGAATGTTCCTCCAGCCCCTCGTCGGCACGAGCCGGCAGTTGATACCACTCGTGATCCAAGATCGAGTTGAGGCCGGTGGCTACTATGTCATCGCGAATGTTCCCTTCAAGATGCGGATCGACAGCGTCGATGGAAGTACGAACGAGATCGCGATTCGCCGCGGGGCCGGTGGCGCCGGCACCCTCTACGCCACAATCTGCGGCTACCTGGTCAACAAATAAAACACCCGCGCTGGCCTTCAACATTCACCAGCGGAGTGCCCCAACGGCGCTCTGCTGGTTGAGTCCGCCGCGACGTACCGACATTTCGATTACGCGGGTGCAAGATCGAACGGAGAATGCCAGGTTGCTGACGGCATCGAGGTGCACCTCGAACGTCATGGACGTAACGCATCGGCGTCCGAACCAATGGAGGGGAACGTCAACGTGGAGGTGTCGTCGACCGCGATCTCAATCGGAACCGCCGACTGCAGGAACCACCCCGTGATCTCAGACGGAAGCACCGTTTGGTTTGTGACGAAGCCGCTCGCGCCCCCTTTGTGGCGACGCGCCGCGGCGACAACTCCACTTCAAACGCCCTAGCGGGGCGCTTGCTGCTCCGAGATCGGCGTGAGCTTCAAGGCTTCTCGATGGAAAGTGAGCGCAGCATTGGCCGCCAGGTTCTCGACGCGGAAACGATCGCCGAGAACCAGCGTGGCAGGAAGAGCGGTACAGACGGCCGTTGAGCCATAGGCGCGCAAGACGACCAGTCGCTGTCCGTCGCCCTCGATCACCATA
The DNA here is from genome assembly GCA_039930205.1 of Opitutus sp. GTDB lineage: Bacteria > Verrucomicrobiota > Verrucomicrobiia > Opitutales > Opitutaceae > Opitutus. Next base: position 1,803 of record JBDSPT010000184.1, read on the forward strand.
AAGTGGGTCCGGGTCGACTCGAGGACGTAACCGATCCCAAACGCACCCCACGGGAGCGTGCAGATCATCAACAAGTAGGCGAGCAGCGGGCGCGGAACTTTCGGCGTCCTCTCCGTCGGTGCGTACAAAGCTCCCAGCACCAGGATCGCCAGTAAAAAGCAGGCCCCCAGCAAAGAGCTTCCATTTGCGTGCTCGGCCTTCGCCAGGCGAACGAGTCCGTAGACCGCGAAGCCGATCAGCACCGACACGCACACCCCGAAGAGAATTTTGAGGGCCTTATTGGCGGTCCGGTCCGTGATAACCTCCAGCACGATGACTGCGAGCAAACTGCACCCGATCGCCGGAAGGAAGGCGCCGAAGGCTTTCTCGAGTGTGAAGGTAATCAACTCCGACGGGAATCCCCAGTAGAGCGCCACGCCGTGCTCGAAAGCGATCGTGCAGAGGTAGGTCAACAACCCCAGGAACGCAGCGAATTCCCAACCGACCATTTCCTCCAGCAAGGACGTTCGCTTTGTACCGTTGGCCATGGGATGCACAGGACGCGTCAGTCAGAGAGGCCATTTCCCCACGCGACGTCAAACGGCAAGGTACTCCCGCATTCTAATAAAACCTCTGGCTACGCTCGTGCGAGCGTGGATCTTTGCGTTCACGGACGCGCCAGTCCAAGTCCTCGCCAGCGCGGCACTCGGCCCTGATCACAGTCAGCGTTCAGGTTCGCGGCATGCTCGCGCCGGTCTTTAGCAACGCTGCGAGACGTGCGACCGCTTTTGTCGAAACAAC
>JBDSPT010000185.1:0-3807 GCA_039930205.1 Opitutus sp.
AGAAAAAAGCAGGGCGGACTCCGTGATCGCGCGGTCGGCGACCCGTGAATCCAAGGCCGCCTGTTGCATCGCGATTTGGATTTCCGGCCATTTCTCCTTCGCGCTGATGCTGCCGACGAAGGCGAAAAACTTCAGGTTCTCCGCATCCGGCGCGGGATTGAGAAAAAGGCTTTGTCTCGCCGACACCCACGCCGGGCCAAAGCGCTGCGAGTCGACCAGGAAACGGGCATGGAGTCCGTGCACTTCCCAATCCCACGGATGGGTGATCGAAAGCGCCGTGAGAAACCGTCCGGCGCTCTGAGCGGCAGCGGGCCGGTCGAGCTCGTGTTCCGTGAGGTAGACGATCGCGAGGGACTTGAGGGCCTGGTATTCGGGCGTGGCTCTTTGCCGCACGAAAGTCGCATCACCAATCTTGTCCGCCAGTCGGGTTGGCCGCGGCTCGGGCGAATTAAACACCTCGAGAAACCAATCGGGTTTCGGAAGCGCCTCCAGGTGGCTCTTTAACTGGTCCAACTTCGCCAGCGTCGCCGCCTTCGGCTTGCGCGCGTCCGGTGCCCACGATCCCTGCAGCTCCTGTTTGAGACGCCAGGCCTCTTGCAGATCCGCCGACGCGGGCAGCGCCTCAGCGGCGGTTTTCGCCCGGACGACCTCTAGATCGAAGCCTGGAAACGGATAGAGCTCGGTTGAGGGAACCAATCCGCGGGCCGCCACCGCAAACAAACCGAGTGCGATTAAAACTGACGCGGATTTATTTTTCATGAGCACTTATTTGCTTGGGACCAGACAACGAAACTCCGCGCGACGCGACGTTTTCTCCGCGCCGCCAATAACCACACCCTTCCGGTCAAACAGGCGATGTCCTCGTTTCCGGCGAGGGCGGGTCCTCCGAACTGACGCGCCAATTTTCTTGCGCTCGACCGGCCTCCTCGCGGGCAATGCCCCGACCATGCCGAGTCCCGAAACTCCCGCGCTCGTCGCCGCCAAATCAGATTTCCAGTCCGCGCTGCTCGGCTGGTACCGCGCGAATGCCCGGCTGCTGCCCTGGCGCTCGCAACCGTCGGCCTACAAGACGGTCGTGAGCGAATTCATGCTGCAGCAGACGCAGGTGAAAACGGTGCTCCCCTACTTCGCCCGATGGCTGGACGCCCTGCCGGATTTCCAGACGCTGGCCGCGGCGCCCGAGTCGCAGGTGCTCAAGCTGTGGGAAGGTCTCGGCTACTACTCGCGGGCGCGGAACCTGCATCGTTTGGGAAAGATGATTGCAGCGATGCCCTCGTTGCCTTGCACGCCCGCCGAGTGGCTGGAGTTGCCCGGCGTCGGGCCGTACACAGCCGCCGCGGTCACGAGCATCGCGTTCAATGCGCCCGCGGCGTGCGTCGATGGCAACGTGGTCCGGATTCTGGCGCGTATCACGGCGGATGCGACGCCGTTTCGTGATTCCGCCAGCGCTGCAAAAGTGTTCGCACCGCTCGCTGACGCACTGCTCACGCGAACCCATCCGGGCGAGCACAACCAGGCAATGATGGAACTGGGCGCGACGGTGTGCTTCCGACAAAAGCCGCTCTGTTTGACCTGCCCGGTGCGAACGTTTTGTCGAGGGTCCCAGACGGGCGAGCCGGAAGCGTTTCCACGGCTCGCGCCGAAGGTGTTCGAGCAGCGGGCGGTCGCACGGCTGTGGTGCGTGCGCGACAAAAGCCTCCTGCTGCATCGCGCGGCGGCTGACGCGAAGCGTCTCGCCGAACTCCACGAATTACCGACCGCAGAGCATTTCGGATCCGGAGCCAGGATCCTCGGGGCGAAGGATCTCCTCGTCGTGAAACGAAGGGGCATCACGCGATTTCGAATCACCGAGTCGATCTACGCCGCGAAGCCACCGACCGGAAAATTACACCCGGAATTGGTTTGGGTGCCGATCGACGCGTTGAATCACGTGACGTTGTCAGGGCCGCATCGGCGGTGGATCACGGAGCTGTTGGCGAAAGCGAACGGCGAGTGATCGCGGAGAACGTTCGGGGTGGCAGCGGGCTCGCACGCGCGAATCGTTGGGGCCATCTGGAGATAGTTTTGCACCCGGAGCCGCGCAGAGAGCGCCCACTCACCTTACCCCAGCAACGCACTCAACCGCTCACGCGAGGCAATCACGCCTGCCACCTTCACGCGCGGGCTGAGTTCCAGCACGACCACGTGTTCCGGCCGGAGGAATTCTCGAACCATGTTAAAATCAACCTGCCCCGATCCCACGGGCTGATGGTCCTGTCCGGCGTCATTCACATCGTGGAGGTGGAAACCGATGGTGCGCGAGGCGAGTTGGGACAGTTGCGTACGATGATCGATAATCCCCAGCGATTGCTTGATCTGAGCGTGACCCGTGTCGTGCCAGTAGCCGGCGGAAACGGCGGCAGGCAGGCTGTTGAGATAACCGGCCAGATCTTCATCGAGTGGGAGCTCGTCCAGTCTCTCACGGTTCTCGATGCCGAAGCGCACGCCGCGCTCCTTCGCGTAATCAAAGAGCTCACTGACCGTATCTTTCGTTCGCTCCCAGAACGGCTTGGCGCGCTTCTGCATCCGTTCGCGTGCCCGCGCGAGCACGGATTTGTAACGCGGATGGTTCGGAACGTTTTCCGGATGACGCTTCGCGCAGGCGCTGAGCCGTCGCGCCGGATTCATCCAAAAAAAGCCAACAGCACCGAGATGGCAGACCAAGACCGTCGCGTTCACCGAAACCGCAAAGTCGATCGAGCGCCTCGTGTGACGCAGCCAGAGCTCGTGCTCGCGCCGATTGGCCGACGACGGCTGAAAGAGATTGGGCGCGGCTCGAGTGATGCCCATCGGCAGCGGGCAAAAATTGTGCGTTGAGCTGATCGTTACGATACCCTCTTGCACTGCCCGCAGGATGCCGGGGACGAGGGTGATTCTGACGCCGTGGCTCAGCTCGATCTGGTCGAAGCCCAGATCCACCATTTCCCGAACCATCGCATAGCCCTCCTTGTGACGGGATGAGCACCAGCTGGTGGAAAGGGAGAGAGAGGACTTCACGCGCAACAGGGCCAACGCGGCACCATAGGTCGTTGCGCTAAAAAAGAAAGCCGCGCCCCCGAGATCGGAGGCGCGGCGTAAAAACAGGGGTTACTTAGGCCTCGTAGCGGCGGCGCAGCATCTGGGTGAAGGCCTGAACCTTCTCCTTGCGGCGACGCTTTTCGCAGGGCTTTTCAAAGTAACGCTTGGCGCGAACACCCTTGATGATGTTTTCGCGATCGAGCTTCTTTTTCATGCGACGGATCGCACGATCTACAGGCTCGTTTTTGCGGATTTTGATTTCGATGGACATGTGAACAGACGGAGTGGTGAAAGGAAAAGCCGGTTAATAGGCCAAGCCGTCGAGCGCGCGTCAATGGCTTTTTTGGGCGGGTTTTCAGGGTGGGGATTTGAGGCGGATTTGCCTCATGCGAAGGTCGCAGAGCACGCCAGGGGCCGAACCAAGTGACTGGTGTTGGCGTAGAGCAAGGATCCCCTTGTTCTGCCAGTATTTCTTTCGCGACCGTACCGTCCTTCGCGTGAGGTAAAAACCCTCGCCCAAATTCGGCTCGCAGATCCTTTCCCCTTGCGCGCGGAGCGGGGCGACTTCCTTCATAGCACTGTGTCGTCAGCCGATTCCAATTTCGTCCATCTTCACGTTCACAGCGATTATAGTTTGCTCGATGGGGCCTGCCGGATCGATCGGTTAATGAAGCGAGCCAACGACTTGGGCATGAAGGCCCTCGCGTTGACCGATCACGGAAATCTTTACGGCGCGATCGAGTTCTACAA
>JBDSPT010000186.1:0-23084 GCA_039930205.1 Opitutus sp.
CACAGGATTACTGCTACCGGTTCGCGAGATTGCGGCTCTCGCGCGCCAGCATGATCTTTGGTTCCATATCGATGGCGCGCAGTCGGCGGGCATGATTCCGGTGAATCTCGCTGAGATCGGCTGCGATTCATACGCAATCAGCGGGCACAAGTGGCTGGGTGGCCCGCACGAAACGGGCGTGTTGTTTCTCCGCCGCTCTAAAATCGATTTGATCGCTCCGACGGGGATCGGCGCACATTCCGGCGAGCTGACCTTCCTTCCGGGAGCATTGGTTTATAGCGCCGCCGCGTCCCGCCATGAGTACGGCACGCGGAACGCCGCTTCGATCGTTGCGCTCGGAGAGGCGATCCGGCTGCAGGAAGAAATCGGACGTGAACGCATTGCGCAGCACGGCCACGCACTCGCCACGTCGGTGATTGCCGCGTGCGAAGGGTTCCGCGGTATCCAACTTTTAACGCCGAAGGATCCGCGGATGCGCGGCTCGATGGCGACGTTTCATCACGAGCGCGCCGATGCCTCCACGTTCTTCAGTTATCTGCGCAAACAACACAGCCTGCGCTGCCGGCCGGTCACGGAGCAGGGGCTGGAAGCGGTTCGCATCTCGTTTCATGTATTCAACTCCACTGCAGATGCGACCCGCGTGGCGGCTGCCCTGCACGCCGCCGCGACGGATCTTTGATGATGGCCAACCACGACCTCACCCAACCCGCCCACCTCAAATGCGTCTGATGAATCCAATCAAAGGGGCCGTGTGCTTGAGTGCCATGGTCACACTGGCGGGCGCACTCGCCGCCGCGGAGTCGAGGCACGACCTGTATCTCGCCGCCGCGATCAACAAGAACTACGTCATTGGGTCCAAGCTCGTCACGACCAGCGGGCTTTTTCGGCGCACTGATGATGGCAGCTTCCAACATTTCGGAGTGAATTTTCCGTATGTCTTCGCGGTCGCGTTCGATCCGCGCGATCGACAGGCAATCTACACCGCGTCGCTCAATGGCGTGCTCTTGAGCAAAGACGGCGGAGAGTCCTGGCGCATTGCGACGGGCTGGGACATGACGGAAGCGAAAGACATTTCGGTCGACCCAAATGCGCCGGATCACGTTTACGTTGCCCTCCCGGATGGCATCGCCGTGTCACGCGATCGCGGGGCGACGTGGGCGAGGAAAGAGCAAGGGCTCCCCGAACGCGGGAAGTACACGCAGGCCTTGCAGGTGGACCGCACGCAAGCAGGCCGGGCGCTCGCCGCCTGCGAAGCCGGAATTTATCTGACCAGCAATGGCGCTGAATCGTGGAAGCGGGTGTTCGCGGCGAAGGCCACGGTGACGGACGTTCGCCAATCTCCGCACAACCCCAAGCTGTGGCTCTCGTCCACTCAAAATGACGGTGTTCTCGCGTCAAATGACGGCGGCTTGAGTTGGAAGAAATTTGAGCAGCTGCCATCGGACGAGGCCTTTTACAACGTAGGCTTTGATGCGACAAATCCTCAACGGTACGCGGTCTCCAGTTGGACGTACGGAGTGATGGTGACCGAAGACGCGGGAAAAACGTGGAGCGATCGCAACGCGGGTTTACCTGATGAACACTGTGTCTATCGAGTCGCCATCGATCCGGACACCAGCCACCTGTACGCCAGCGTCTACAAGGACGCCCTGTTCGTTTCCGACGACTTCGGTCGCACGTGGAAGAACGCGGGGATGGAGGGTTCTACGATTCACAGTTTCGCGTTTGTACCGGCCCGAGCCAGGTAACCACTCAAAGCTCTGATCCTATGAAAGCTCGTGTTACTTTACTCTTCGTTCTCGGTTCGGTGAGCGCCGGTGTTGGTTTTGCTCAACCGTCCTTCTCGGGACCCGTGCCGATCGCACCGGTGTCGCCGCTGCCGGATCAGCGTCGCGCCGATTATTTCAAGCGGATCGATGAAGTGCTCGCGTGGCGTGCGTCGCAGGCAAAACCCGATCAGCTCGTCACCGATATGAGCGTGGTTGCCGCGCTGCTCATCCGCGGAGAGAACCTGGATCTCGTCTCGAAGAGTGTGGTCGAGCTGATGAAGGAACCGGGCAGTGGACCATTCTGGATGTTTCCGGCGGTCTCGCTCGCCTACCTCGGTCGTGATCAACTTTCGACCGAGGCGAAAAAGGCGATTCGTGACGCGTGGCGGAAAACGATGCAGGTGCGGGGTGACACGGAAAATCACTGGGCGATGTACTACTCGTCCTTATACCTCATGTCGGAGCTCTATCCGAACGATCCGGCGAACAGCTGGTACACGGGGAAGAGTTCGGCGGAGAACCTGGCGGAGTCCCGCGAGTACTTGATTCAATGGATGGATCTCGCGACGACCGTCGGGCAGGGCGAGTTCAACCCGACGCATTACATCGGTGAATACGCGATCCCGATGCTCTACCTCGCCACCTGGGCCAAAGACCCGGAGATGAGGCAACGAGGTCATCTCATGCTGGACTGGTTGTTCGCGGATCTCGCGGCCAACACCTTGCATGGCGTGCTGCGGGGAGCGAATGCCCGGACGGACGACACCTCCGTCATTGAGCGCTGGAACTCGCTGGCGTCATTCTTCAGCTGGATTCTTTTTGGCAACACCCCGCCCACATCCAACTACGGAGGCTGGGGCTATTACTTTGCGGCGGCGGCGCGGAATTACGCCGTGCCGGAAGTCGTCTACCGGATCGCCGTGGATCGGAAGGACGACTATGTGCAAAAAGATCTGAAGCGGACGCGCCGGCGCTGGCGTTACAGCGACGTGCTCATGGCGCCCGTCTACAAGACGAGCTACATGCGGCACGATTATGCGGTTGGCTCGTATCAGGGAGGGGTGAGCGATCCCATTCAGTCGCATGTCTGGGACGTCACATGGGCGGTGCCCGACCCACGCGGGATCCACACGGCGATGTTTTCCATGCACCCGATTTCATCAGCTTCCGACATGCAGATGTACTTTGCGGAGCTGCCTGACCAGATGATCAAAGGCGTCGCGAAGGAAGGGAAACCTTCGTACGACACGCCGGACAAACTCCTGGGCAGTTCCCGATTCGAGCAGGTGTTTCAGAATCTGGATACGATTGTCGCGCTGTACAACATTCCCGAAGGGACCCGCTTCCCGCATATCAACGGGTTCTTTTCCAAAGATCTGAAGAATGTCGTGGAGGACCAGTCCGGCTGGATCTTCGCCCAAGGCGGCGACACGTACCTGGCTTACCGGCCCCTCGCGGCCTATCATTGGGAGGCGCTGACGAAGTACAAATCGATGTGGGAATCCACGCGGTATGAAACCGGGGACCGGCGGCTGGTCAGCCCGCATCTGAAAAATGGGACGATCGTGCAAGCCGCGAGCATGAGTGAGTTTGCCAGCTTCGACGCGTTCAAGGCTGCGATCGTCGCGCTGCCGCTGCAGGTGCAGCTCACGCCGGTGCCCACGGTGAAGATGACGACGCTGCGTGGCAAAACCGTGGTGTGTACCTACGGGAAGGCGCCCGTCCTCAACGGCCAGCCGGTGGATTATGCGAAGTGGAAATTGTATGAGGGGCCCTATCTCAATGCGGAGAAGGGTTCGCGCAAACTGACGATCACGCACGGGCCGCTCGAACGCGTCTTGGATTTCAACACCCTCACGATTTCCGATCGCGTTAGACCGAACTGATCTTGTGAAGCTGGCTCGTTCAATAGCCCTTTGGGGGGCGATTTTGGTCGGACCTTCCGTGATGGCGGCGGAGGAGTTCGACGTGGCCGGCCGTCATGCCCACCAGATGCTCACGCGATTGTGCGATGACTTCGGCGGACGGTTGACCGGAACGGTGGCGAATGAGGGAGCGATGAATCGGCTGGCGGGCGAACTGCGCGAGCTGGGATTGGATCCGCAGAAGTCCAAATTTAAGATGCTCGGCTGGCAGCGGACGGTCGACCAAGTGGAGCTGCTCGCTCCGCTCGTGCGGAGTTTGCGGGTCGCCGCCTTGTCGTACACGGAACCGACGGCTGCGTTTGAAGCGGCCGTGGTCGCGATCGGTAACGGTGCGGTCAGTGAGTACCCGCAACATGCCGACGGAAAGGTTGCCCTCCTGAATCCGGGTACGCCGTTGCAGATGCGAGAGATCGTGCGCACGGCCCTCGAGCGGCGCGTAAAAGGGATTCTGTTTATCGACCGTGAGGGAGGCGGGCAGTTGCTCGCGCGCACCGGCAGTTTTATTGGGGAACGGCTGCCGATTCCTGTTTTCTCGATTACGCAGGAGGAAGGCCAGTGGCTTCAACGTTTGCTTGAGCGGAAGCAGGAGGTGCGGGTGCGCGTTTCAGCCGAATCGCGTTCCGGCGAAATCGAAACGGCCAATCTTTCGGTGACCATCAAAGGGCGGTCGCCGGAACGGGTGATTGTGGGAGCGCATTTCGATAGCTGGGATCTCGGGCAGGGTGCCATGGACAACGGCCTCGGTGTTGCACAGCTCTACGCCCTGGCGCGAGCGCTTCACGGGCGCGATCTGGCGCGCACCGTTGAACTCGTTTGGTTCAACGGCGAGGAACAGGGTCTTTGGGGCTCGCGCCACGCCGCGGCCAACCTCGGAGACGCGCCCATCGTGGCGATGATCAATCTCGATATGGTGGGAGTGCCGATTGCGGTGAATGCCCTCGGCGACGAGTCGCTCGTCCCGGCGCTGGAACGCTGGAACAACGGGCGTGGTGCCAGGCAGCTCGCGCTCGGAGTGCAGAACGTGAACTGGTTCGGCAGCGACCATTCGCCGTATCAGCTGGCCGGCGTGCGGGCCGTGACGTTCAACGCCCCGATTCCGCGGGAGTCGGTGCGGTACTATCATGACTTGGCGGATACGATTGATAAACTGCCCGGGCAAATCGTGGTCGATTCCACGGCGATTATCGGTGACCTGCTCACGGCGTTGATCGAGGACTCTTCGCTCCAGGCATTCCGGCGCACCGCCCCTGACACGGAAATCCTCTTCACCAAATTCGGACTCGAACGGCGGATGAAGATTCTGGGCTACTGGCCGTTTGCACTGTAATGCTTCGCTCGTCGATTTGCTTTAATACCCCAACCCCCCATGCACTTCTTTGGCCTGCACTGGATCGATGCCTTGGTAATCGCGATGTACATCGTCGCGGTCCTCGCGATTGGAAAGCTTCTGTCGCACGGAGTGAAGAACGAGAAGGACTTCTTCCTCGGCGGACGTTCGCTGGGTCGCTGGTTCCAGTTCTTTCTCAGCTTTGGCAGCATGGCGGATCCGGGACAGGCCACGACCACGTCGAGTTCGGTCTACCGCCAGGGTGCGGGTGGGGCGTGGCTCGCGTTGATCACCTTGTTTCTCACGCCGTATTACTGGTTTAGTTACGTATGGTTTCGCCGCGTGCGACTGACGACGGCGGCGGACCTGTTTCAGGACCGCTTTGGCAAACGCTTTCTGGGTTCCTTCTACGCGGTAACGACCATCCTGATCATCGTGGTGAGTATCGCCAGCGGGAATATCGTCGCCCTCAAAACGCTGCAGCCCCTCCTCGTGAAGGACACTGCGATCTACTCCACCGCGGAGAAAGAGATGGTCGCGAACTACCATGAGTTCGTCGCTCTCCGCAAAGCGCGACTGGCGGCTCCCGCGATCCCGGCTGCGGGGGTGGTGGTGTCTGCTCTAGCCGATCCGACGGCAACCCGATACGACCTGCTCAAAGGTTTCTACGATCGCGGCGAGTTGCAGCCCTACGTGACGTATCTCAAGCCCGCCGCGTTCTACCTCGTCTCCTCGTCACTCGTCGCGGTGTTCGTGATGCTCGGGGGTTTGAAGGCGTCGGCCGCCGTCGACGCGGTGCAAGCGATTTTGGTGATCTTGATCTCGGTCGTGCTTATCCCCTTTGGACTCGCGGCAACGGGAGGTACGCACGGTCTGCACCGAAAGGTGCCAGAGGTGATGTTCAACCTGTTCGGAGGCGGTGGGCTCAGTGAGTACACGTGGTATTCGATCGGTTCACTCCTGCTCGTCCAGTTTGTCGGCATCGTTGGCTCGCAAGCGAACATGACGATTGCTGGCTCCGCCAGGAATGAGTTCGCCGCGCGTTTGGGTGCGGTCACCGGAGGCTTCAGCAAACGCTTCGTGACCATCGCGTGGGCTTACTGCGGCTTGATCGCGCTGGCCGTCTTTGGGCCGAATCTGGCGGATCCTGATCAAGTGTGGGGATTGCTCACGCGTGATCTGTTGCCGGTCGGATTGATCGGTACAATGATCATCGGGATCCTCGGGGGAAAGCTTGCCCTGCTCGGTGCCCAGTCAGTGGTGATGGCAGGCCTGGTCGTGAAAAATCTATATGAGCCGTTGTTTCCGGGAAGATCCGAACGGCACTACATGGTGATCGCGCGGTTGACTGTTCCACTGGCCCTGGGCCTCGGCATCGCCGTTGGACTTTACCTGAACAGTGTGATCGCGGTACTGAAGTTTATGATCGTGCTGTTGGTCGTGTGGGGCGTGCCGATCACCATGATTTTTCTCTGGCGGCGACTCACGGAAACGGCGGTGCGCATCCAAGTTCTTGCGACGATCACCCTGATCGCCCTGATCCCGTGGACCGTTCCTTTGGTGCCGTCACTGGCCCGCTCGTCCGCGCTCACCGTTATGACGAAGGAGCGGATCGTGCGGGTGGAGGGCAAGGCCACCAACGAAGACATCGCCGCCGGTCGAGCGCAGACGCCGGAGGATGTGGTGGTGCGAACTCGTCGGACTGAGCCCGTGTCCGTGTATTTCGAAGAAGGGGTGATCCGGATTAATCCCGCGGATTTGAATTCGCCCAAAATAGGCAAAGGACTTTTCCGCGTGGAGGTATTCCTGATTTCATTACTCGGGGTGGACGTGACGCGATTTTCGCCCGCGCAGCTGATGACGGCGCGTTACCTGGTGGATGCTTTGCTGCCGATCCTGATTCTGATCATTGCGAGTTTGCTCACGCAACCGACCGATCCCGTTCGGGTGGCGCGCTTCTATGTCAGAATGAAAACGCCGGTTGGCGCAAATCTCGACAAGGACGCGGTCGCCGTGGAAGAGAGCTACGCCAGTCCGACGCGATATGATCACCTGAAACTATTTCCCCGATCGAACTGGGAATTCACCAAGTGGAATCGGGAGGATACCCTCGGCTTCCTCGGCTGCTGTGCGCTGGTGGGCTTCATCCTGATTTTCTTTAAAACCGTCCTGCTGATTGGGCGTTGAGCGCGACGGAGTGATTGCGCGAAACCGCGGCCGAGACCCACGCTGGCCGCTCAACACGCCGCCAGCGCGTCAGCGCGCGCTTCGCGTGAGCGTGAGTGCGAACGGCTGGCCGGGTGGAATTTCCACTTCGCTCTGTTTTGCAGACGTCGGCATTGCGAATCCCGCGCGGCGGAGACTCTGCAGGTGAACGCGAATCCGGACGTCGTTCCCGCGGGTGGTGATCGGATCAACGCGGAGTTCCGCGGTCTGGCCATCTGCTGAAACCGTGACGGCCAGATTGATCGTGCCCGCAGCCGTATGCCAGTCGCGCAGGCGATTGACGGCCCCGGCGTGTAACCATTCAACGGGGACACTGGCGAGCAGATGAATCACATGGTCGCGGTCGTAGCCGAGCATCGCGCCGGAAAGTTGGGCGAACATGGCCGACGCAAAACAATGAGGTTGATCGCCCGCGAGTTTCAGTGGTTCACCGATCAACGACTGTTCTTCCACCCACGTGCCGAGAGGAGACGCGTGATTGGCCGCAGCGTAAAGAATGTCTGCCGTTTTTTCGCCGCGGCCCAGCACGAGCGGCTGGAAGCCAATGAAAAGACCCATGCCGGCCCAGTTTCCGCCGGGCATCCAACCCATGCTGACGGGCAGACCCTGTTTCTCGACGGACTCAATCAGCGCGAGGGTTCCTTTTAGCAATTCATGATCCGAGGGGATCCAGCCGCCGCCGTTCAAGTGGGCGTCGAACAGCGCCCATTGGGTGAGTTGAGGAACGGGGTCATCGCCTTTGAATCCCACACGCACCGGGAGATAGAGATTGCCATGCGTATCGTGACGCTGGTCGCGGACGCGGTGCTGGTTGAAGGCCGTTAGAAATTCTTTCGCGAGGGTCGTGATCTCTGCCGCCTCTTGATCGTGGCCGAGCGCTGTGGCCATCCGTGCCGTCGCGCGCAGCCCAGTGATCGTACAATAAACCGACGAGTACTCGGCCCCAATATCGATGATGCCCCCGTCACTGAACCCGGGGGGAAACATTCCCGCATAGGCGGCGTCGGGAGTGTGCAGCGTCTGTTCGCGGAGGGCACGGATGCCCGCGACGCCTTTCAGAATGGCGGGCCATTTCTTGCGCGCGTAGTCCCAGTTACCGCTGATCTGGGCATCGCGTTCCACCGCCCAGAGCACTTCAGCGGTGGTGCGGTAGATTTGTTGCGGATGCAGTTCATCAATGATTCCACTCGCCGTCTGATGACTGAACAACGCCTCGAGGGTCTCACGTCCCGTCGATGAATCGCCGAGCGTTGCCGCCAGGCTGGTGACGTAGACGGCATCGCCCGCCCAGAGTCCGCGGTACAGAGTGAAACTCGAGTCGAACTGGGACTGTCCGTTGATGTTCTCCCGTGCCTGGTAGAGCGTGCGAATTGATGCATCGACAAACGCCTGGATCTTGGGATCCCCCACCGTGATGTGATTGAAGGGTACTTTCTGGGCGGCCCATCGCTGACGGGTTTGATCGACCGCTTGCGCAACACTGAGCTGACGGGCGGCATCCACCTCGCGTGACGAGGTGGCGCCGGAGAAAACCCACGCGGTCACCGCCGTCGTTCCACGGGGAAACTCCAGCTGCCAGCCTGTATCCGTTTTTGTCGATCGGGAGGCTTGGGGATTGGTCAGCACGAACGGAACCGTGCCATCCAGAATCAAGCCCGCTGCCGCCGAGAGCGTTCGTCCGGTTTTGATCGTGAGCAGGGGTTGCGCATCGCCGGAGTAGCGAGCATGGATCAAATCCGTGCGGGCTGCAGCGCGTCGCGCTTCGGTGCCGCAGGCGATGCGCAGTTCTGCCTGATCCTTCGGCCCGCTCGAGCCGGCGACAAGTTCGGCCCGCGTCAACCGAAGGCCGGCCGGATAGACGGCGATCGCCGCGAGGGTCGTGTTCGGATCGCGACCCTGTGGTGCGATAATGGTGACATCGATCCAGCCGTTGCGATCAGCGTCGGTGGCGTCGAACAAGAACACCTGCGGCTGATTCAGCGGCGCGTTGAGGGCGAGATCGAGCGATAACACCGGTGCACCTTCGACGTGCATGTCGGCGATCCGATCACCGATCCTCAGCTTGTAGCTTTCGCAGAAGCCGAGCATGACGCGCTTTGCCGCGCCAGGCATGACGCGAAACCGATAGCGAATCGGACGGTTAATGCCCCAAGCCACGTTGTGAAACTCCGGTGACACGTCGTCGCCGGGCCTGGCCCAACCGAGCGAGCCAGTGATGCCGTCGAGCCGTTCGTACTCCTTGGCCCGACCGTTTGATTCTGCAGCCAATTCCGGTGCAACCGACAGCGTGGTCACCTCGATCGACACTGCGTTGCGCGTGAGCACGGATTTCACGATCGGCACCTGCGGAGAAACGGCCCAGTCCTGCTGTTTCAAGTCGAAGGCCGCGCCTGTCGCGGAAAGCTCCACGGTCGTCGACGGCTGCACGTAAGGTCCGGGTCCGAAATCGTACAGCAACGCGCCACGTTCGTTGGCCATCGGCTTGTGCCAGTCGTTTGGGATTCCGAGCGGCTGGTGCCAGGTCGGAATTCCATAGCGCAAGTCGACGACTCGTTCAGCAAAGGTGGCGGGAACGAAAACCACGAAGAGCAACGCCGCCATGCAACGCACGTGAACGCGCCGGGGTAATGAAACCATGAACGAAGAATTCCCGCTTCACGCCCTCGCGCAAAATGAATGTTCATGAAAAACGCCGCGGGGGAGCCTCGACACCCGGTGCGTCATCACGATGCTGCAATGAGCCGCGTGAGCATTCTGTTCTCGTGGAATTGCCACTCTATGCGCTGCTCATTCCACCGCCTCATCGCCTCTGCCATTTTTGGTTTCGCCCTCGTGAGTTCGGTGATTGCGGCGGGCGAACCCTCCGTCCTCGTATGCGGCGGGAGCATGATGAAGGGGAACCATTTTGCGGATACGACGCTTGCGATCATGCGCGAGCACTATGCGGGCTGTAAGAAAGTTGCGCTCGTGCTTCACGCCACGCATCCGGACGACCTCAACGCGATGGAAGCGAGACTCAGCGAGGCTTTCGCGCAGATCGGAGTGCCCGCGGCTGAATCGCTGCATCACCGCGATGGGGCGGGGCAACGCGCCCTGTTGCAGAGCGCCGACGCGATTTTCATCGGCGGAGGTGAAACGTTTGTCCTGCTCGCCGAACTTCACCGCGGCGGCCAGCTGAAGGTCATTCAGGACCGCGTTGCGGAAGGCGTCCCTTATGGCGGTGCGAGCGCCGGTGCCAACGTCGCGGGTCTGCTGATCGGAACAACGAACGATTTTCCCGTCGCCGAGATCCCGACCCGGGCGGCGCTCGGATTGGTTCCCGTGGTGATCAATCCGCATCACCCGCTGCCGGCGGCGAAGCCGGACTTCGATGCGCGAGTGGGCAAGATCAAGGCGTACCTGAGGTTCAATCCGGACGACACCGTACTCGCTTTGGCCAATACCTCGATCGTCCGCCTGCACGACCGCCGTCTCACGATGGAGGTGGGATCCGGCTGGGTTTACACCCGCGCTGGAGTTCGCGCATTAGCGATCGGTGATTCGGTTCTCGAGACGGCGCCGAAATCATAGCGCACGTTCCATTGGCGTCTGTCTCCCGGCGGCAGGGACAAAGTCTGGTACGGCTCGACCGAAAACGTCGCGTTGTTGCCCCAGACGAGACATTCATCGGGAGCGAAACTCACGGCGAACGACACGCCCGCAACGGTTGGGTGATTGATGTGAAAGGTCGGTGCCGTGCGTGCCGGCAGCTGCAAATTATCCATGTGTCCATCCTTCAAGTGCAGGAACCGGCGTTTCTGGGTGATCACATGACCGTGAAGGTTGAACCCTGGATTCTCGGGCAGGGTAGAGCCCGCGGGTACTTCGACTCGGGCTTCGCCATCCGTGAGCGCGAAAAAAGGATGCGCAAACCATTCCAAAGCCAGCAGTGACGAACTCCGATTAACCAGAGTCGTCTCGGAAATAATCGTACGCCCCTGCAGAACGACGTTACGTTCGATTTCGTAGTCGAATCCCAAGGTCGCCTGTCGGGTGTGGAAGACGACGCGATCCGGCTTGAGCGTGACTTCCCACACGCAGGGCGCCGTGATGCGCACCTCGCCATCCGGCTGCTGCTCGAGTTCGCCAGCGCCGAGGGAGACGCCACGCAGACCTTGCCAGGTCAGGGGCTTGCCCGCCCGGGTCCGATGACGGAAAGATTCCGGCAATCCCTGTCCATTGAACGGCTCCGGATTGGGGTGCGGCCACTCCGGCCCCGTGACGAGCGGTCCGACCTTGAGATCATGCACCTGCCAGATGTAACCGCCCGCACAATACCTCGGACCGAGCCGGCCGCGGTCGTTGATCGGATCGATCAGTTCGAGCCGCAGTTCTTTGCCCAGGAGTTCAATCACAGCTCGAGTTACCGAAGCCGCATGACGCGCAACGTGGTGTTATGGCCGTCGACGATCAACGCGAACTGCCCATGGGGACGCGCGCTGATTTCGATGTCCCTCCCGACGAGCTCGTAGGTGATCGCATCGAAACCTTCCCAAACCTGGCCGTTATCCAGCTTGAAACGATTGGCGGATTCCCAGGATACGACCTTCGCCCGTAACGGTGGAGCGTTGCGCCAATCGGAATCGTCGAAGCTCGGGAGACCAAATCTTTCGAGCAGTCCTTGCCGGGCCGGAGCGGCGGACACGGTCGCGGCTGCGGCTGCGGCTGCCGTGGCGCGGACTTCACTGATCGTCGCTTGCTGCTGTTTGAACAGCTGGATGTGCTGGCGGATGAGCGCGGCGTCGATCACGCCGATCTGGTCGGGGGAGAGGCGGTCCAGACCGGCCCGGGCCCACTCGGCTTCGGACAGAATTTGTTTCAGCCCAGGAATCGATTCCGAGGCGAAACCGGGAACCGCACCCAGGAGCGAGATAACGAGCAGCGTACGAAAATTCATGAAGCAGACGCTGACCGAAAAACAGAAACCTTCAACCGTTTCATCTTGATCCCCCGGCCAGAAATTCGCCTCAACCCACCGAGGGAGGCTGACCTTTGGTGCGGCGAGGCGCACTGCCGCCGTGCAGCGCGGTATAGAAAGGATCTCCGGGCTTGATCGATCCTCGAAGCACGGTCGTGTCGGTGAACGCCGACTTGTAAATGGCGGTGAGCAATTCGAGCGTGCGGTTCGCCTCCACGCCGGACGTCAGCGGCCGGCGACCGGCATCGCGATCCGCCACAACGGCGCACAATTGGGCTCCATGTGTGGAAGGAACATCGGGTGGGAAACTCTGCCACGCCTGCATCAGATCATCGTCCTGAGTCGGCGGGATCGGCGTCATTTTCCAGTTGTCTCGAGTATACCCATACAGGTGCGTCAACTCCACCGTTGCGCGCTGGTAGTCGAGTCGCACGTACGTTTCCTGGCGTGGACTGAGCGCACTGTTCACGATGGACCCCATCGCGCCGTTCGCGAACGTGACGATCGCCATCGAGACGTCCTCCACTTCGATTGCGCGATCGAGCGTCGCGGCCACTGCGCGAACCGAACGCCAGTCGCCCAGAAGATGCAGAAAGTGATCCATCGCATGGATACCGAGGCCCATGGTCGGTCCGCCGAGTTCGGTGTCCCATCGTCCGCGCCACGGAACATCGTAGTAAGCCTTGTCGCGGTACCACAGGGTATTGCAGACCCCGACGAGTGGGCGGCCAAGCTGGCCATTGTCGGCCAGCCGACGGAGGTGAGCCGTCGACGAGGCAAAGCGCATCTGGAAGATACAGGACGTGTAGCAACCGGTACGCGCTTCTGCCGCGGTGATTTGCTCCAGCTCAGCCAGGGATCCACAGAGTGGCTTCTCACACAGAACCCATGCGCCTGCTTCCATCGCCGCGATGCTCATGGGCGCGTGCTGCGCCGGGGGAGTCGCGACGAGGACGAAATCCGGCCGTTGCTCGCGGAGCATCGTCGCATAGTCGGTGTAAGGGTTTGCGATATGGTTTCGCCGCGCGAAATCGCGCACCCGTGTTTCATCGATATCCACTGCGGCATCCAGCGTCACGCGACCCGCCGTCGACTCGACGGCCCGTACATGGGCGTCACCGATCGATCCGGTGCCGACCAAGGCTGCTCGATACGTTTTCATATTATCACCAGATCGGTCGGATTCGCGTCGATTGCAGTGACGGTGCGGCAAATTTGAAAGCGGGGCCGCAATCGGCCATCCGCGCAAAGAGGTTGTCGTTCATGAATCGGTCGACTCAGCAGCGCTTGGGAAAGCGAGGTGAGTGCGAGGGCGTGAGATGAACGGAATCAACTCGTTCGCGCCATAGGAATCATACTGAAAACGAATGAAAATGAATTCCTGTGAACCCACTCCCGCCCCGACGTGGGCCGCTCGGCCGCGATGCCACAGTCAGGTCACGCCTGCCAGCCCGCGAATCTTGTTACCCGTCAACCGCATCTCTGGAGAAAGCGCGTGGGGCGTTTTTCCGCCATACGTTTTCGCCAACGCGGCGAAGTTCGCCTGCGCCGCTTTCACGAATTCATCCACGGGCCGGGTGTCACCGCACAGCGCCATGATCTCCGGCAGCCAGCGATGCCCATACCTCACGTGGTTCTGTTCGTCGTTGCGATCAAAGGCCAGCAACGTGTCGGCTTCAAAGTCGTTCAGCTCACGTACGCGATCCATCACCAGGGCTTTCGTGGGGAAGCTGCCCGCCTCAAATTCCATCGTCATCATCGCGTACCGCTCGTGCGGAGGCATCTTGACCAGAATGTTGTACAGATCGAGCGAGTGCTCGAGCGTCGTCAGATCGACTCCGAGCTTGGGCAGTTGCCGGTAACCGAACTGGCTGTGGCGGGACTCGTCCCAAAGGTGCCGCGCCATGTCGTGATGAAGATCAAACGGAGCGTTGGGCGTGTCGTAGAAGATGGTCGCCAGGTAATCCACGGCATCCAACTCCATCATCAACCAGACGTACACCATCAGCCGGATCACCCGAGCGTCCGTCTTGGGATCGACCAACCACGCGCGCACGATCGGTGTCTCATTGGGATCTTCACTGAAAACGCTGGAACACGTGGGATACGGCCGGCGGTCGCAAGTATCCGGGTGCTGGTAACTGCGGCTGTCGGAGACCCAGCCAAAATCCGAGGCAAGCGGCGTGGCGGGCGTGTCCGCCAAAAATCCCCCGAGGCTGGCAATGATTGAGTCTAAGTGAGCGGTCCAATCTCTCGCGGATTTCGAGTCGACCAGGAACGACGCCATCTCCCGCGCATGGCGCTCTTCGTCACCGATAAATTCCTCGACCAAATGGCGAGACGGCCAATCGGCGAGATGATGCGTCGCTTGTAGATAGTGCCGATAGGCCGAAAGCAGCGCGGATTTGATGGAGCGGTAGAAACCAGTCAGGGCCACGTCTCCGTTCTCTGGCATGACGGCTTCGTTGAACAGGCGACGGACGGAGTCGCGGACACTTTCACTGCCACCAAAGCCACTCAACTCCCTCCCCCGTTCGCGAAGAAAGCGAGCGTGGCTGGCCGACTCCCACACGTGCTGACAAAGCAAATACTTCAGATCCGGGTCGCCGACGCGGTAGATGAGGGTCGTCGCGGTCCGAACGAACTCACGTTCCACTTCGAAAAGGAGGCGCTGCAGCCGTGCCATCTCCTGTACCGCCGCCATTCGGCCGGTCGCAGACGGTGCGGTGGCCCCACGCGTGCTGGGGTAAGAAACCATGGGGAGCCTCAGCAGATCCGGCCGCGTTTGCCGGCGGTCGTGTGGCCGGGAGGATTGAGGCCCACCCACCGTTCATCGATCGGCTCGCTCGCGCGCTGATAACGGGCATCACTCGAGATGCGGAGCAGGTTCTCCGTACGATTATCGAGCGATGCGTGGACGAGGAACATCCCGAACGTGATGAAGTCACCCGCCTGGAACTCCGTCGTGAGCCATCGGCCGCCGAACTTGTTCCGAACCACGGGAGGGTTGTGGGATAGGGTTCCGGTGAAGGCCCATTTGCCGGCTTTGGCCGCATCTGCTTCCTTCGGCTTGTTTTCACAGAAGGCGTCGACGTCGCGATAGATGTAGTGCTCGAGGAGATCCATGCGCTTGTGCGAACCTTCGAGAATCATCAGGCCGCCGAGTTGGAATGAGATGTCTCCGTACGGCACCCAGCAGGTCATGTGGCGATGCGTACCGCGGCCCATGTAAGGCAAATCACAGTGCGGGTTCGTGCCCTTGCCCGGCCCGATGGCGCGAAGCCAGGTGAAGTCGTAGTGGCGGACGTCCTCAGCGTAGAACTGGCGGTAAAATTCGGGAATGCGGCCCTCGTAAAGCAAGCGTTGAACCTCTTGGTTCCCGTTGGTGATCTCGGGCTTAAAGACGTATCCAGAACCTGGCTTGCAGACCGCGTCGATGGCTGGATGGGCGGGATCCAGCACTCCCGCCTGGGCCAGGCGATCGGTGAGGCTGGCGCGTGCGGCGAGCACCTCGTCGCGATCCAGATAGCCTTTCATGTAAAGGTAACCGTCTTCGGCGGCGCGCCGGCGGAGTTCCTCAAAGTCATCGGCGGCATCGCTCGAATCGCGCAACAAACCAACTTTGTCGTCGGTCATCTCGAGCTCGTGGCCGTAGGAAAACAACTGGGGTAGGGCGGTGGTTGTGCTCATGGGTTCAGAGTACACGGAAATGCGGGAAGATAAAATGGTTGATCTGGGAGAAGGCATGTAAATTTTGGGCGGCGTGCCGCCTGCCGCCAAACCCCGCACCCAACCCTGGATCCAGAGTCCATTGCGCACCGCCATTGGGGCGATCGAGCTCGCCGGGCTCCTGCACAATATCACGGGGATCAGTCCGACCAACATGCGGATTTTGAGACGATTCACCCTGGTGCTGATGGCGGAGGGCAACGGCTATTATGAGGATGCCCGGGGAACGAAACTCGCGTTAATGCCGGGCGATGTGATCCTCGTCTTTCCCGAGATCGCCCATGCGTACGGTCCGCAGCCCGGAAGTGATTGGACGCAAATCTACTTCGTGTTCGACGGACCACAGTTTGAATTACTGCGCGCTCAGGGACTGCTTTCGCCGGAACACCCCGTTTTACGCTTGGGGGCGGCAGATTACTGGCGTCAGCGACTCCACGATGTTGTGAAAAGCGAGCCCCTTCATACGAGCGGAGCGGCGTTGCGCACGATGGGACGGTTTCTCCAGGTCGTGACGGAGATGATTGCGATTGATGCGGAAAGTACGCGCGAAGCCGGTCGCGATGCGTGGCTGGAGAAAAGCTTGCGACGTTTGGGCGAGCGCTCGTCCGCGGGCTGGGCGACACCGCAAGAGGTGGCGAGAGAAGTCGGATTGAGCTACGAAAACTTCCGCAAACGCTTCGTTAACCTCACGGGTGAATCACCCGGGAGGTATCAGAAGCGACGACGGCTCGAGTGGGCCTGTGCGGATATTTATCACGGCGAGCATTCGCTGAAACAAACCGCCGACGCCCTCGGATTCTGCGATGTGTTTCACTTCTCCAAAGCATTCAAGCAGGAGATCGGAATCACGCCCTCCAATTACCGGCGGCGGGTGAGAGGGAAATGATTGGGGGTGGAAGATGGGGGAGGGGGATGGATGGACGATGAACTCATCCTGTCATGGCGAGGAGCGAACGAAGTGAAGAATCGAGTACGCCCCACAGTCAGGCCCTCACGCGTTACACGCGTTGACCGTGTCTTTCGCTCTCTCGTGCGAACACCCCAACGCACGGACACACAAAAACAGCCGGACGCACGAACGCCTGGACGTCCGCCACGCGCGCTGGTTTTCCTGGTGGTCCGGCTGCGAACGGACCCGCTCTCCTCACGATCTACTTTCCCGCACTGACCGCCCAACCTTCAGGCCAGTGCACGCCGGGGGTCGCGCGCCAGTAGATGTCGCGATCGATACGCGGCTCGTGATGGCGGTACTGCTCCGTCAAACGGAGCTTTGTCTTGAGATGCTCGACCAGGTTTTCGCCGTAGAAGAACGTGTTCTCCGCGACCCCCGAGACGACGAGCACCTCGGATGTCGTGCTCTCCAACAGCGCGATCAGTTCGCGCGTGTTCGCCAGCTCGAGATCGATCGACGCCTGAAGTGCTTTCTTGGATGCGGCCTTCGCTGAATCCTCAGTCGCGGCGAGGTACGTGTACACGTGTTCGCACCACGCACACACGCTGCGAAGCGAGGTGATCCAGCAAAGATACGCTCGAGCCCGATCCCGCAGGTCGAGGAAAACTCCCCGGGCGCGTTCGTCGATACCTGGCAAGCTGGCGCTGAGTCCATCGACCAAACTGCGGATACGAGGAATGACTTCGCGGTCGATGTCCGCCGCGATCTTGGCTCCTGATTCGCGGGTGATGAGATCGAAGAGAACATCTTTCCCGAGATCGTTCAGCCCGGGATTGTTGTGCTGAAAGCACCCGTGGCGTTCGTAGTAACTCCGTTCGGTGGCGGGGATCGCTTCGATGTCCGGCACGAGGGGGCGATCCCAGGTTCGCTGCCAGCAGAATCCGAACACACAGAACAACGGTATCAGCGGCTGCCACGACAATCCCGTCTCGAACTCTTCCCACGCTTGAGTGAGCGCCGACGCATGCGTCGCACCCACGAGTCGGGTGGCGAATTCGGAAAGGACCTGTGACACCGGTTTGTCCGGGAAGAATTGTGCGGCCGTCATTACAACGGGATTGGGCCAATACGGGGCCTGACCGGGGTTGGTCAGGCCGCCGAGGCAGCTGATCCGCTGCAATCCGGCTGTGCGCATGGCCGTGTATTTTTCGTGGAGCATCCGTGGAAACGGAATTCCGAGGAGCGGCTCGTGGTTCATCACGCTCGAGGCGGAGTAGTGGAGGACGGGGTCAACGCCCCGGGCGCGCGACGCCATGAGGGTGTCGGTTTCGGATTGGTCGAGCGTGGTGTGAAACAAACTGCCCGCCGCCGCCTTGTTTTCCGGGTATCTGGGATGCGAGTACGGAACGTCGTAGCCGCGGACGAGCAGGGAGGGAGCTTCCCAGGAGACGTGCGGACCCATGCCCGCCTTGATGTGATCGTGTTCCACCTTGAACGGCTCGATGCGCAGCGTGACGTCAAAATCTGGATTCAACTCAGCGGCCGCGCCCTGCAGGTTGCGCAGATAACGCACGATGCTTTCGCCCGCCGCTTGCGCGACCTTGTCGTGGCTGCGCCATTCGCGAATCATGTAGGGTCCGCCGTTGCGGCCCACATACAAGGAGGCGGTGTGTTCGAACCCGGCGCCGCTATCGTTGGTCCAGATCGACATGTAGCTCAGGTCGGGAACCGCACGGATGATTTTCTTCAGCGCTTCGCGATAGTGGCGCTGCACGATCGGGTGGTCTTGCGCCATCGTGTAACGGGGAAGACGTGAGCGAAACGGATGGTCGACGCGCGCGCCGCGCAGGGTCGGATACTTCGAAAAAAATCGTTCCGGCATCGTCCGCGGTTCGAACATGAACAGACCTGGTTTCAGACCGTAGCGCCGGCTCAGGCTCGCGAGGTCCAGCAGATGATGGAGATTCGCGTCGAGGTAGTGAGCGGGCCAGATGCCCTGGGTCAGAGGCGTATCAACAAAATGGTTAAACCCCGGGCCGTAGGTGTAGAACTGGGGGTAGTATTCCCAGGCGACGAAATCCTCGAGCGGCATGTCCGCTTGCAGCCCGTTGACTTCGCAATGGGTGAAGCCCGCTTCCGCGAGCGCCGCGACGTAGCGCTCAGGATCAAACTTCCGTGCGCTCCGCCAGTACTGCGTGAAACACGCGTCCCAGTGGGGCCGGTGCCAGCCGAACGATGCGGGGAGAAACACGCCGGCTGCCAGCTTCTCGCGCGTGAGATCGCCGGGCGTGGTTGCCAGCAATCGAACCGCCGCAAAGAGAAACGAACCATGCGTCGCGCAGATCTCGCCCTTTCCTTGTTCGTCGATCCGCAGCCACATCCAGGCGGAGGAATTCGCCGCGGCGGCGGGCAGAGATTTCGGAAGGCCGCGTGAGGCTAACGCGACGGTGACGGCACCGCTCACGGACGCGTCCGCCGTCGCGAGACTGCCGGTAATTTTCGCGAGCTCATTCGCAGCGGTGATTTCACCTGGTTCGGCCGCCGGTGAGTAGTGAACAGACGTCAACGACAGGGGAGAGGAAAGGGGCATCATGGGTAGTTGCGCAGATGGAAACTGCGACACGGGCATGGCAACGGCAAAGGCCTTTCAGGTCCAAGGAACACCAAACATTTCCCAAAAATTTCATTGGGCCGGGCGAAGCCCGGCATTCGGAGTTGAGTTGCTGATGGTACCGAGACGTACACAGGAGGGCGCTCGTCCCGTGCGATTTTAGCCGGGAGGTGAAGCGGGGATCGCATCGAGTAGCCTACTCCCACCAACCTCTCCTCGCTCCTACCGTTTGTTTCGCCACGACAGCGGGCTGATGCCTTCAGCGGCTTTGAACGCTCGGTAGAACGTGGTGATATCTTCGAACCCTGACTCGTAGCCGATGGACGTGATCGATCGGTCCGAGTCGCGGAGGAGCCGGCGGGCGTGATTGAGACGATGCTGTTGCAGGACCGAGAGCCATGATTTCCCCGTGACGTGGCGGAACAACTGGGTGAAATGTCTTCGACTGATGCCCAGTGCCTCCGCGACTTCGTCCACGGATTGCCGCTGATAAAATGTGTGTTTCAAGTCTTGGACGTAAGCACTCACCCGGGTCCGCGCGGGTTGATCGGTGTGCTGGTTCTGCGCAATCGCGCGCCCGCTCGCCGCGCGTGCAATGTGCCCCAGGGCCTGCAACGCCAGGCCGAGCGTCATCATCTCGGTTCCCGCCCGCGTTAAGGTCTGCTCGTGCAAAAGATGACGGATCAGCGACCGCAGCTCAGAACTCCAAACGGGTGTCGGAAAATAGCGATACCGGCCAAGCAGATTCGGGGACGCGGTCGCCGTGGAAAGTGCGCGCGCCGTCAAACACAGGGCGTAAAGCGACAGCGGTTGCGCGCCATCGTCTTCGATATGATGGCGTTCGCCGGCGGGGATCAGGACGACATCTCCAGGATTGAGCGGCAGACGCACGGCACCGCGAACAATCCAGCCCCGGCCAGCGAAGGGTTGAACGATCTTCAAAAAGTCGTGCGCCACGGGCGCCATGCGGAACCCACGGGTGTGGTGACTCTCCAAAACGAACACTCCGCTATTCGGGAAGGTCACTTCGATCGGCCGGAGTGCGCGAGCATCGAACATGACAGTAGCGTCGACCAGAGTGCCCGATTTGCCAAGACCGTTTGCCCGACCCGCCACGACGGTCCGGCAGGGTTCTGCTAACCTGAGCACACCCCCATGGTACTTACAGAGGATATCGTCTTCTCGGCACTGCGCCGCACGTGGCAACCCGTGGCTAACGCCGCCGCTCTGCCACCAGAGAAAGTCATCAGCTGCACCCTGCTCGAGGTGGAGTTAGTCGTTGCCCGATTTGCCAAGGGCGAGCTGCTGGTGGCGGATGTCGCCTGTCCGCACAAAGGGGCACGTCTGTCCAAAGGCTGCATTCGGGACGGGGCTCTGACGTGTGCCTATCATGGCTGGAAATTCGACGCGACCGGAAGCTGTCAGTCGATTCCGTCCTTGCTTGAACCCAATCCGGACAAACAAGCGTTGTCGCATCTGCGGACGTACCGGGTGCAGGAACGCTACGGTTTTATCTGGGTGAAGCTGGACGATGTTCCGCTGAGCGATGGAACGACGCACGAGTTGCCTCACGTGCCCGAGTTCGAAGATCCGCGGTGGACGTACCGCATGGGGCCGCCGATGGCCTTTGCGGCCGGGTGGCGGCGCGAGGTGGAGAACTACCTCGACATGTCGCATTTCGCGTTCGCGCACAGCGGAACGCTCGGGGTGTCAGCCGACCCCCGCATTCGGGACATGCGAATCACGCCGCAACCCGACGGCGGATACCAGATGGACGCTCCGTTTCCTGCGCTGGACTCGACGCATGAGATGCCGGGCAAGCTGCAGAGCGCTCATCATCGCCGGCAACGCAGCTGGCTGCCCAACTTCACGACGATCCGGCAAAGTTTCCATGACGGCGATGAACGGGTGCTCGTGCACGTCCCGTCGCCCACGACCCGCGAGAGTTGCACCTGCTTCTGGTCGCTCGCCATTTCGCCGGAGTTTCGCGGGCCGCCCCCGGAGGCGCAGATTGAATTTGCGATTCGGGTGCTCGACGAAGATCGACAGATGTGTGAGATGCAGTTGCCGCGCGAAGTGCCCATCAATCCGTCCCGTGGCGGTTGGGGCGTCCTCGTGATGCCCGGCGATACTCTTGCGAATATGTTCCAGAAACAACTTCGCCGTTGGCTTCAAACCGACGCCCCCTAAAACCACCTCGAACCATGTGCCAATCCTGCCCCCCCTCCCATCCCGCCGCGGCTCCGTCCCAACCTGAACGCAAACGCAGCACCGTGCTCGCCGCGTCGACGGGATTGCGTGAGCCATCGGTCAAGTCGAAGGCCGTTGCCTCTGGCGGCATCCCGAAATCGCCGCGGATTCTGACCACGACGGTGGGGTCCTATCCGGTGCCGGACTGGCTGGCGGCGCTGCCGAGCGAGCAGGGGGTCATTGATGCGACGCGAGTGGTATTCGATATTCAACGTCAGGCGGGCATCGATCTGCCCACGGACGGCGAGATGTACCGCTTCGACGTGAATCACCCGGACACGAACGGGATGATCGAGTACTTCATCCGGCCGATGTCGGGCATCTCCTCGGTCGTTGGCCGCTCCATCACGGAAGAGTTTGGGCGTCATTCTCCCATGGGTTTCCGCCGCAAGCCGGCCGGCGTGGTCACGGGCGCCCTCGGGGACGGATCGCTGAATCTCCTGGCGGATTGTCAGCGCGCCGCGGCGGTTTCCGGCGGTGCCTTCAAGTTTACGGTGACCAGCCCCTACATGCTGTCGCGGACGCTGCTGGACCATCACTATCGCGATTTTTCCGCGCTGACCCTGGCGGTTGCTGACGTGTTGGCGGATCAAGTACGCGGACTGCCCGCCGCCTGCGTGCAGGTCGACGAGGCCAACATTCCCGGCAATCCCGATGACGGCCCGCTGGCCGCCGAGGCGATGAACCGGGTGCTCGATGCGATCGACAAGGGCACGGAGCGCGCGGTGCATTTCTGCTTCGGGAACTACGGTGGCCAGACGATTCAAGCGGGTCGGTGGCAGGCGCTGATCAAATTTCTGAACAGCCTGCATTGCGATCACCTCGTCCTGGAATTGGCTCACCGTCCGGCGTCTGATATCGACGCGTTGAAGAAGATTGATGCGAAGATCTCGCTCGGAATCGGAGTCGTGGACATCAAGGTGAATCACATCGAAACGCCGGAGGAAATTGCGCGGCGAATCGAGGCGGTTGAAAAGAAAGTCGGTCCGGGACGCGTTCGCTGGGTTCACCCGGACTGCGGCTTCTGGAT
The DNA here is from genome assembly GCA_039930205.1 of Opitutus sp. Lineage (GTDB taxonomy): Bacteria > Verrucomicrobiota > Verrucomicrobiia > Opitutales > Opitutaceae > Opitutus. Next base: position 22,717 of record JBDSPT010000186.1, read on the forward strand.
GCTGAAGCGCTCGATTGCCGATCGAAAGATGGAAGCACTGGTTCGCGGCCGCGATCTGTACTTGAAGTAACGCGACCTGCGCCCCTGCCGACCGGATCCCGAGTTCGAGCCCGGGCACGATCAAGAGGACGAGCACGAGTGCGCGACAGCATTGGGGCGCGCCTCGATCATGAGCGTGCTGGTGAACTTCTCGGCGATCGCGGTCCAATTTTGAACACGGACAGACAAGGTCATGGAGGGAAAGAGAGAGCGCAGAGCCCGCGCCACGGGAGCACGGAATGTGGCACTCATGAAGTCGGGAGCGGAACCACTCAGCCAGACCCATGCATTTGAACCGCGGATATCACGGATAGGCGCGGATAATCCAG
>JBDSPT010000187.1:0-6434 GCA_039930205.1 Opitutus sp.
AGGCAGCAGTTCGAGGATATCAGCACGCTCAAGTCGGAGGGTGTGGAAGATGGCGTCAGCGCCGTCGATCTCCTGGGGCAGTTCACCCTGGCTCACAGTCGTGCGGAGGAAGCGTGCGCAATAGAGGATGGCGGACATGCGATCGTGCGGCTCATCAGCTGACAATGGGTCGTATTGGAAACGCACCGGTACGATGTTCTCCTGAGCGAACGTCCATTTTTGCAGCATGAGTGCACCGACATCCGCCTGGGTGAACCCGAACATCGCCAACTCCGAATCGCTGAAATCTCCGGGAAAGCCGCTGTCAACGAGCGTCCGGCCAGGTTCACCAGTCGTGGTTAGGCACTTGTTAACTGCAAGACGGCCGATGGTGTGCAGCAGGCCGCTCATGTACGCCACGGCCGAGTCTTCGCCCAGTCGGTTGGCCAGCAACTCGGCGGCGAAGGCGCACGACAGTGAGTCACGCCACGTGGTCGCCGCATCGCGCTGATAGGCGGTGAGCGGTTGAGCGATCATCGACCGGGATGCCACGACGGAAACGAGGTGGAAAATCTCGCGAAAACCGACTCGGTTGACGGCCTCGTCGATCGTTTGACAGGCCGACCCGCGCTTGAACCAAGCGCTATTGCTGATTTGAACCACGCGCGTTGACATCGCCGCATCGAGGCGGATCAGCGCCGTGACGTCATCCAGACTGGAGTTCGTATCGGAAAGAAGCCGCTGGAGGCGCGCGAGAACCTGTGCGATCGCCGGGAGCTGGCCCATCACGGCAACGAGCTTTTCCGGCGTAGAGTAATTGGGAGAGTCTGGGGTAGCCAAGGTCAGCGGAATTGAACGACACTCCAATGCGCGAGGGCAAAAAGTTTTTTGATTTTCGCTGCGGATGCTTTGGACTTGCCCGGGCATGAACGGGTTGAGCGGAAGACCACAGTCCGAAATAGCCACGTGCGATCGCCGCATGATCGTGCGCCGTCTGATACCGGGCGCGTTGGCAGGGTGAAATTCGCGGGTTTCGTCAACGCGATGTGAGGCACCCCCCGGCGTGCCACATATTTCTAAGAGAAGATGAGATGAAAGCACGACTTGGCGTAATTTGGGCTGCATCGCACCTCATGGAATCGACCGACTCTTTGCAGGAGAAAGCGCCTTCCAAACCTATTTCTGTAGGACTGACCTGCTGGCTGTGGCAGTGGGGACGCCGGTGGACGATGGTTCAGTTGGCAAAGCATTTGGGCGTCACGCTCGAGCTCAAACAGCGACGCCAGGGACTTCATATAGAAATCGAGGGGCAAGTCTCAGGCCAGAATGTTGACCGCTTCATCATCGAATTTGCGCGGCGTTGTTGATCGAGGAGTCGTAACGCTGCAGGAGGCAGAGCAGGAGCAATCCGCGCGCGGGCCCCGGAATATGCGGAACCGGAACCTCGGCTAACGGACGAGAAGAGTGACGATGTCTCGCTGGTTTAAAATCCTGGTGGACGCCGGGAAAGCTTGGAACGCCGACAACGCCTTCAAGCATTCGGCGGCGGTGAGTTTCTATACCCTTTTCTCGCTTGCCCCAGTGACGATCATCGCGGTCGGCGTCGCTGGGATGTTTTTCGGCAAGGAAGTCGCGACCAAACAGTTTTCAGATCAGATGACTCAGCTCGTCGGGAAAACGAGTGCGGAGTTGATTCAAAAAACAGTGGAGGCGAATGCGGTGCATGATGGTGGCTGGGTCTCCACGGTGATGGGCGCCATCCTGTTGATCGTTGGTGCCACGACGGTCTTCGGCCAACTGCAGGGATCGCTCAACGAAGTGTGGGGAGTAACCTCAATGCCGAGTCGCAGCGGGTGGGTGGTGATGATTGTGCAACGGCTGATCTCATTCGCGATGGTCATCACGGTCGGATTTCTGCTGCTTACCTCGTTGGTGCTCAGTACGGCGCTCAGCGCAGCCGTGACGGTGGCGCAAGGCTACACGCCCGTTCCTCCTACGGTGCTTCACGCGGCTGATCTTGGAATAGGACTGGCAATTATCACTGTACTCTTCGCATTGCTGTTCAAGGTCCTGCCGGATGTGCACGTCCGCTGGTTCGAAACGTGGCTGGGCGCGTTTGTTACCGCGATGCTGTTCACTTTGGGACGGTTCGTCATCGCGTTGTACTTGGGCCACTCGACGATCGCGTCGTCCTATGGTGCCGCGAGTTCGTTGGTCGCGCTTCTGATCTGGATCTACTACTCCTGTGCGATCCTATTCTATGGCGCTGAGTTCATTCGCGCGTATCGGCTGAATCGGGGCGAAACCGTTCAGCCGAAGAAGACCGCAGTCCTGGTGAAGCGGGAAATCGTGAAATTGCCGGACGGTAAGGAGCAGGTAACAGAACATCCTAAAACATGATCGCCAATGAATGTGTCACGAGAACCCTACTCATGCATCCACGGTTGTACGGCTCGCTGAAGCGGCATCCATGAGAGTGTGAGATTTCGACGCGTCGCCGTCCCTGTTCGACTGTTCGATGAGCCGAAGAGCCAGCAGTTCGTGAACGCAAAGGGCACTTCCTACCCGACGGTGCTCGCTGACTGAGCTTGGGTAGACGCTGTTCGCTCGCCCCGCCTCATCGGATGATGAGGCGAAGCCGCCGCCCCTCCGCTCAGAGCGTACTGCGCGAAGCGGGAGGAACTGGAACAGCGAAATCGCCAGGCTAACGGCGGCCGTTGTCGTCGTTCCAGCGATCATCCCGATCGTCGGGTCGACCACCGCGACGCTGCTGGCCATGCCAGTTGCGCGGATAGTGGCGCGCAATCTCTGCATGGTGACGCTCGGGTGCGTCACTGAAATCCAAGTACACCGATGGAGAGCTGCGCAGATTGTGGGCCCACCGGCGCGGAAGATCGCGACGAGTCACCCATCCGCCGTTGTCGTAATAAACGTAGGTTCCGCGCGCGCTGTTGTAGTAAACCTCGTACTGCGGATAGTAAACGTACCTCGCGGGCTGAACGACTTGGACAGGTTGATCGTAATAGCCGTAATCTGAATCTGTCGTGGCACAGCCCGAGAAACTCAGCAACAGCCCACTACCAAGAAGCAAAGCGGTGAGCGCGGGGCGGCGGGTACCGAATGGGGAAGTTTTCATGCTTCCATAGACAGCCCGATGGCTCGTCCGTTCGTGTCGCCCGCAAGATGAGACCCGCCTGCATCATCTCGGATGTTCCTGCGATCGGTCCCTTTTTACGCGGTCAAAGTTGTATGATTTCTCCTGATGTCCGTCGCAGGCCACAGGGGTGTAGCTGGGCAGCGATCCGACAGGGCGTGTCATTACTTCATCGCTACGGATTCAACATCAGGGGTGAGAGTGATTCGCGCCCTTGGCTGAGCCGTTTTCCTTTTGGCGACGTGCCGCCGCCATGTTGTCCACCAGGTTCGGGTATCTCCGTCCCGCTTTTTGCGCGCGGGCTTTTGCCCAGGCGACGCTCGCTTTCGAGAGCTTCGTTCGTTGCTGTTGCTTCTCCGGCTTCGCTTTCTCCCATGGCGCATCTCCGTGCGTTTTCATGAGGCACCTGATCGGCAATTCCAACGTCGTCAAATTTCGAGCACGACTGACCCTGTGCGACGGCGCGAACATCTGACTGACGTTTGTTGGGTTCGATCAGCCGCCGTAGGTCGGTTTCTGCGGCCACCCGGCAGGCGAGTCTTCCCAGTCCTCCTGTCGGCCGTACGGGGTCGTATCCAGGAGCGAATACGTGTCAGTGAGATTTTCGACGCCCCGCGCGTAGCTGGAGTAAGTGTGGAAAACATCCGTGCCGCTGCGCGCCGCGTGAGCTCCTTCTCCTCGGCGAGGAGTATCTTTCGCTCAGCAAGCCATTCCTCCCGGGTCGAGGTGGTCGGTTGCGGTGTGGTCGGCGATTCAATTTTCATGATAGGTTCGGATTGCGGTGAAGGCCTTCACAACGCGAGATCCCGGGCGTTGAGCTCGCGCTCAGAACCGGTGTCGTGCGCAGTGTTTCTATCAGATCGACGTATGAGCTGGGGGAATTTCGACAGCACGCCGCGACTTTCGCGGGCCGAGATGTCATTCAAAAGCCGCAGGCTGGATTGCTTCGTTGCTAGGACGAATCAGCTCCGGTGCACCTTCGAACCGGGCCGTTGATCCAGTAGACCGGAATCGTCGGCGTCATGCACTCGGTGCCCATCATGGCCATTGACGCCGATCGGCTGCGCCGTTTTCTCGCTCAATGAGCGCAACCTCACGCTACGAAGACGAGATTGTCATTTCCTGGCCAGAATTGCACCGGGATGCGCGCTACCTTTCGCAGGAGCTCCATGACCGCGGTACCTGGCAGGGCATCGTCGCGATCACGAGAGGCGGACTGGTCCCCGCAGCGCTCGTCGCTCGAGAGCTGGAGATTCGGCTCATCGACACCGTCTGTATCTCGAGCTACGCAGCTGGAACCGCGGGCGGAGCAGAACAGCAGCAGAGCGGTATCAAGGTCCTGAAAACCGCAACGGGGGATGGCGATGGCTACCTCCTGATAGACGATCTCGTGGACACGGGTCGAACCGCTCAGGTCGTTCGCCAGCTATTACCTAAAGCCTTTTTCGCGACGCTGTACGCAAAACCCGCAGGTCGTCCCTACGTGGACACCTGCGTGAAGGAGTTCAAACAGAACAAGTGGATCTACTTCCCTTGGGATATCGATTATCGTTTCGCCAAGCCGATCCGTGACGGCGGTCGAATCGGTGGCGGAGCCATCGACGGCGAATGAGCCGCGTGTAGTCAGGCCGTTCGATACCCGCCGAAACGTAGTAACGAACCAGTCGGAGCGTGGCCCCGCCGTGCGGAGTTCAAGTAGAGCGTGCATCCTCCGTCGGGACGAACGAAGGGGCCGCCGTGACACGCTGCTTTCGCCGGGTGCCACCGGCATCAAAGTCACGCGATGCCCAAACGCGGAGATCGGCGACCAGACCTGCAGTCGATTACTTACCGCGCAATCCGCCCATCAAGTAGACGACGAGCAGAATAAGCAGAAGGAGCCCAAGCGTGCCGCCGCCGACCGCTGGACCGCCGAGATAAAAGCCGCCGCCACCGAATAAGAGAATGAGGACGACGATAAGAAGGAGGGTATTCATCCTAAGGAACGACCGGGGAATCGTTGTACCGTTCCTAATACAAAGGCATATTATTTCCTAGTGCGCGTTGCGGTTGGCGCAGACCGGTTGCGGTGCCAGCGATGCTCGCGCGGTGCGAAGCAGGAGTGTCATCCAGAGGACCGCCGCCATCGCCAGCCCGCGCTCGGCGGCACCGATCAAAGGAGGTGCAATGTCGCGCGCAAACCCAACGACCATGCTCACGCTGGACGCGAGCAGTGCGCCGAAATACGCCATGATGAGCACCGCCGAAATGATGCGCTGCGCCCGGCTCTTCAACATGCGATGGTAACGCGTCATCGGAACCAGCAACAGCGGTGGCGCCATGATCGCTGCGGCGGCGTGGACCATGCCTGAGAGGCTCGCGGCGGATTCCCAAGGAAACCACGGATCCGATCGGACAGCAGCGTCGATCAGCATTCCTGCACCGAATCCCGTAAACCAGGATACGATCGAGTTAATCGTCGTTCCGACGAAGTAGGCGGAGAGCGCAACCGCCGAAGCGCCAAACGATGCCAATGAAACGGTGAGCACCCAACCGTGGGCGCCGTGAATGTAAAAGCTGATCGGTTCCTCCGTTGGACTCAGCTCGGGTTGAAGCACGTGGAGCGCGGTCATTGTCGCAAACGCCGCGGCCAACATGACGCCCGCCACGTTGAGCATGGCGGTCGACGAACCATCCCGGCATCCTGAGATCCATGAGCCGCGCGCCGACATGGCTCTTACAGCTGGTCGCCAAACCGAATCTTCCTGGCCGCCTTTTGTCTGCGCGGCGACGGAAGGATACCGAGTCGCGGATCACGGAGTTTCGCGAGCTGCACGAGGAACCTGGCGTCGCGCTCGAACGTCTCGACAGTCTCGGGCAGGTATAACCACTTTCCGAGTACGGGATGCGCCTGCAGACTGGGAAACTCGCGACGCAAGCTCTCATGGTACTCGCGGTACGTGCAGACGAGGACGCCCTGCCAGGGTTCGCCTTGGGTCGTGAGAAACAACTGGTGACGACCATGGAGCATGATCGTGCGACCACCAAACCACGCTTTGAGTTCGAACGTGGCTTCTCCTGTAAGGGGCTCGGCCAGCCACTCGAGCGGATGTTCGAGCCGTGCCACTTTGGGCCGCACTGACGCTGCGCGGGGGTTCTTCATGCCGGCGCGCATCGTCAAGCTGCGCCGGCAATCCGTCAACCGCTGCGACGTCAGCGGAGTATAACCGGTATCCAAAGTTGCACTCCACCATGCCAGTCATGGGATTGAACTCAGGGCCGCAGCGTCCGCGACGTCTTCCAGCGGGAGGAGCTTTCGAGA
>JBDSPT010000188.1:0-5893 GCA_039930205.1 Opitutus sp.
CCGCGCCGGCCAGAACCACTCCGATCAAGACCGCGTCGCGCACGCTTTTGGCCGATGCGCCGATGAGTTCACTCTGGTCATACCAGTTCGCCACTTTGACGTCGGCCGGGAGTTGCGAGCGATACGCGCTGAGTTTTGCCTGCACGTCCCGCGCAATCTGCACCGTGTTCGCGTCCGGCTGCTGAAACACTTGGAAGATCACGGCGTCACGCCCGTCCGCCGTCACGCGAATCCACTGCGGTGCCGTGGCGAGTTGGACAGTCGCCACGTCGGCGACGCGCAGAAAACCCGTCGCACTCTTAACCAGGATGGTTTCACCAATCTGCTTTGCATCCGTGAAGCGGGTGTCCACGAGCGCGAGGTACAATTTGTAATGATCCTCGAGCCGGCCCGCCGCGCTGATCGTGTTCGCCGAGGAAAGCGCCCTGGCGACATCCTGCAGCGCGAGCCCGTGCGCCTGCAGCCGCCCCGTATCCACAATGACACGATACTCGGCCTGTGTGCCTCCGAGGACATCCACCTTCGACACGCCGACGACCGTCGAGAGCACGGGGCGCAGTTGAAAGAACGCGATGTCGCGCAACGCCGTGAGCGACTGCTTGGACGAGGTCAGCGAGTAAGCCACCGTCGGAAACACCGTCGGGTCCATCCGGCGCACCTCGAACTTTGTACCGGCCGGCAGGGCCGAGAGCGTCTGGTTCAGAGCGGACTCGACCTGGAGCATCGCGGAAATCATATCCTGGCCCCAATCGAAGTTGATGGAGATTTCCGCGCTTCCGCGGCTCGAGGTGGACCGGAGGTTGCGCAATCCCGGCACCGAGCGGACGGCAGCCTCGACGGGCATCGTGACCTCAACCGTCATCCGCTCCGCGGGCCGGTCACCCGCCTCCAGACTCACGACAATGCGCGGAAAATCCACATGGGGAAACAAGGCCACGGGCAGTTTCCACGCGGCCGCAAATCCCCCCAAGCCGAGGAGCGCCAGCAACAACAACACCGACCGCCGGTGCGACTGAACCCAGCTCACGAAATTCACCGACCGGCCTCCGTCGCGACCTTCAACTCCGCGTCCGCATCCGTTTTCTCCGTACGCACAGCCATGCCGTCCTCCAGCTCATAGTTGCCCAGCGTTACGACCCGATCGCCCGCGACCAGCCCCACTCCGGCCACTTCGATGGCATCGTCCGTGGCGATACCGATGTTCACCTCGTGCTTCACCGCCTTTCCGTCCTTCACGGTGAAGAGCACCTGTCCACCGCCGACGGGCAGCACCGCGCTGCGGGGGACGACCAGCACATGATCTTTTTTTCTCAACTCGATGGACGCGCGAACGTGTTCGCCGAGGAAGAGGGGTGCGTCGGCGGGAAGTGAGGCGCGCGCTTCGGCCGAGCCAGTCGTGGCGTCCAGCGACGCTCCAACGGTGCGTAAAGTCGTCGCAACCGACGCCGCGTCCGGGCGGTTCGACGAACGGACGGCCACGAGCATCCCGGGTTTAACTGAATCCAACTCGGTCGCTTCGATGGGGAGATGCACCTCCCGTCCGCCGCCCGTGGAAAGCACGGCGAGCGGTGCGCCTGCGGCCACGAGTCCACCGCGAGCAACGTCGATCTTGCTCACGACGCCGGCGGCCGGCGCCGTGATCTTGCCATCGCCGCTGAGGCCGCGCCGTTCGAAGCTGGCGACTTTCAACTGCGCTTCATCGGCGGCTTGCTTCGCGGTGAGCAGATCCTGCTGAGTCGCGAGCTTGAGATCGTAACGTTCTTGCGTGGCCGCGAGACCTTTGGTCGCCAGCGCAAGCGCGCTGCGCCCGGACTCCAGCGCGAACTGAGATTCCGGGCTCGGATCGATCTCCAGCAAAACTTCCCCGGCCGAAACGCGTGTGCCCACGCCCACTTCCACCGCTCGCACTACGCACTCGAACGACGCCGTGATCACGCGCTCGCCCTCTGGCGAAGAGGCCACCAGGCCAAATACATTCAACGTTTGCGCGATCTCCGTTTCCTGGAGAACGAGCGTCTCCACTTTCGCGACGGGCTGGTCCGGAACCGGTTCAGCCTCTGCCGACTTTCGATTTTTCAGAAAATACCAACCGCCACCGACCACGAGCAGGAGTACGAGAATAAGGAAAATTCGTTTCATGACGGAAAGATTCAAGGAGCGGCGGAACGGGTGAGATGGGGAAGTCCAGTGGCGATTTCGAGGCCCACGCCCAACTCGAGCAGGTCCTGCCGCAATTTTGCGCGCAACGTCCGGCGAGCTAGAAGCGAGCCGTGAGCGTCGCGCCACGCCTGCACATCCGTATTGCGGGTTTTCATGGCTTGATCGAGCGCCGCGACGAGTTGCTCCCACTCCGGCAGTCCCGCTTCAACCATCCGCAACTGCTCTCGCGTGATGGCAAGGTTGGCCAGAATCTGCACCACCTCCGACCGCGCCTCCGCCACCCGGGCGGTGTAGTCGTCGAATAATTGGCGGCGCGTGGCCGTCCCGACTGCCATCGCGCCCTGGCCGCGATCGAATATCGGCAAATCCAGCGTGATGCCAAAGGTCCGCGTTTTCACATCGCTCGTGTCCCGCGCCCGGCCAAAACTCAGGCCGATCTTGGGAAACTGTGCCCGCACCGCGGCCCGCAGCGAGGCTTCCGCACTTTCGTAGCCGAGGGTGAGCGCGACGAGATCGAGCCGGCGTTTTTCAAAACCATCGAGCAGTCCCGCCGCCGCTTCGGGTCCCGTCGGCAAATCCGGAAAATCAGCGCCCGGTCGCAATTTCACCTCGCTCATCGCCGGTTGGCCCAGCGCCAGATTCAACGCCAGCCGTTGGGTCGTGAGTTCCTGCTCAAGCGCGAAACGCGCATCCTGCGCTCCGTTCCACGCCTCAACCATGGCGGCGAGTTCCACCGTCGTGCGATAGCCGCGCGCTTGCGCCTTTCGCTCGAGCGCCACCGCGTCGGCCATCACCGCTTCCGTCTCGCGCGCGAAGGGCAGGCGTTCTTCGAGCGAGAGCACGCGCAAGGCGGTGAGCCGCGCCGTTTCCGCGGCCTGCCATTCCTGCCACGCGATATCCAACTCCAGGGCACGCACCGTGCCGTGGGCGGCGGCGACGCGGCTGCGATAGCCCAGCAGAGCGGTCGCGTCCCAGCTCGCACCCAGACTCATCCCGTTGACCAGCGTGGGATCACTGTTGCCGTGCGGTTGATCCAGCGAATAGCCGAGCTGCGGATTGGGCAACAAACCCGCTTGAATCACTTGTGCCTCCGCCACGCCTCGCTGGTCGCGCAACGCGCGCAACTGCGGACTGGCGATCACTGTCATGACTGCGATTTCCTCAGGCGTGAAACCTTCACGGCCGTCGATCGCCACTGCATTCACGAGTGGGTGATTCAACGTCTGGGCATCCGTCTGCACCACGGCGAGTGAAGGCGTCTCCAGCGCTTGCTCCAACGCTTCATGGGTGAGCGGCTGGGGACGATAGGTTTCACATCCGCCCGCCAGCCCAAGAATTGCGAGCCCCCACCCCGTTCGAACGAGCCTCGGCCAAACTGCAACGCACCGGGGGACGATCTTCATTCGCGGGTGTGAGTGATGTCTGACGTGGCAACGACTGGTGGCCGGCGCTCCATCCCGGGAGACGCGAAACCGTCCCAAAGAAAGGATTCCAGCGAGCGTGGTTGCGACAGGAATACGCTAGCGGCGCAACGAAGAATCACGGAGGGTGTCAGGCAAACCTGTATCCTTGGCATCACGTCGGAACCAGCGCGAGAGGCCAAACTCGGCGCGAAGTTTGCCTCCTCCGCCGGTGGACGTGCCGTCCGGCCCGAACGTGACGTGGAGGCCCGCAGCAATGGTCACGCGCCCTTTTGAGTGAAATTTTAGTTTGGGCGGCAAATCCCACGCGATGCCGGGTCGCACGGTAATAAACTGCTGGCTGCCCTCCCCGATCAGGGAGGTGGTCTCGTAAGTAAGCTCCAGCGTGTAGTGAAAAGGATAACGCGTGTAGACAATGCCCGGCGTGATCGACAGCGAACTGCTGTGGGGCGTATTCCGCTCGAAGCTGCCTGGAATCGACGTGTTCTGCAGGAAGTTTACGCCCGTATTTAGAAACAGCGTGAGACCGGGATGGGAGGCGATGCGTTTCCCAATCACAAAGTACGGGGAGTACTCGTTGCGGCCATTCGTCATTCCGACTGGCGGATGTCCCACCGGGAAAAATAAATTGAGACCCACGCTGGATTCGTAGCCCGGGATCAAACTCTCACCAAAGCCGTACTTGCCGCCAAATCGCACGTCGCCAATCCCCGTGCCGGGCGAGGTGCTCTTCAGACCGTGGTCGATATACGGTTCCACGCCGGTGAACAGCTCCAGGTGATCGGTGACACCCATCCGCAATCCCATGAGCACACGGATATAATCGCGATTCGTGAGGTCGCCGAAATGCGGATGCACGATCAGGCGCACCGAACCTTTTCGTTCGGTAGTGGGCAGATCACTGCCAAAAATCCCCTCAATCTTTCGAATGTCCGACTCAATCGGCGGCGGAACCCCGACCGTTGCTTCCTGAGCTTGGGACGCTTGCCCGGGCAGGAGAAGGACTGCGCACGAAGCGCCGCGCCGCAACATCGCCACCATGAACGATGCGACCTCATGTTTTTTGCGGGAAGGAAAAGAACGAAAAGAAGCGGGCAGCATCATCGGGAGAGGGAAGCGTTTCAAACTACGCTGTCCGCATTATGCCAAGATTACCGGCCAGGAATCTGTCTCGCATTTCGGCATCAGCCCAACCCCGGTGTTTCGCACTCGCCGTCATGTTTCCATAACGTTCACTGGCCATACTGTGCGGAAGCCCCGTGTCCCATGCGTGTCCTGATTGTCGAAGACTCCGTCCGGCTGCAGCGAAGCCTGAGTAGCGCACTCCGTAACTCCGGCTACACCGTCGATGTTGCCTCCGACGGAGACGAGGGCCTCTGGCGCGCCCTCGAGCACGACTATGATGCCCTCATCCTCGACATCATGCTGCCCAAGCGTGACGGCCTTTCCTTGCTGGCCGAATTGCGCCGGCAACAACGCACCGTCCGCGTGCTGTTGCTCACGGCCCGCGATACCGTGCCAGATCGCGTCCAGGGGCTTCGCGCCGGGGCCGACGACTATCTGGTCAAGCCCTTCGCCCTCGAGGAATTGCTCGCCCGCGTTGAGGCGTTGTGCCGTCGCGCCTTCGGGACGGGCCAGGCGCAGCTGCAGATCGGCGATCTCGAAATCGACCTCGTGGGCCGCAACGTTCGCCGCGGCGGACAACCCATCGATCTCACGGCGCGCGAGTATGTTCTGCTCGAATACCTGGCGCGCCGGCGCGGTCACACGGTCTCTCGCACCGAAATCGAAGAGCGCATTTATGAGGGCCAGATTGATCCCATGAGCAATGTCGTGGACTCCGCCGTCTGCCTGTTGCGCAAGAAACTCGCCGTGTGCAGCGAGGTCCCGCTGATCCATACCCGGCGCGGGCTGGGTTACGTACTCGAGCCGGCCGCACCCATTTCTTCCCTCCGATGAAATCCATCCGGCGCCAGCTCAAGCGCGATCTGGTCGGCGTGATTATCCTGCTGCTCAGCGGCGGCCTCATCGTGCTGTATTTTGCGGCGCGAGACGCCACCACGGAGGAATTTGACGACCTGCTTGATGCGCGGGCTCTGGCCGTGAGCGGGTTGACCGCACCGTTTGGCGACACCGTAAACCTCACCTTCAACGATCATTTTTTTCAAGGATTCGACGACGACTACGCCAGCTACTTCGTGGAAATCTGGGACGCGGAGGGACGGCCACTGGCCCGCTCCGAATCCCTGGCCCGCGGGCAGGATCTACCCCTCCGCAGCGGACCGTTGGGCAAACCGAAACGGTGGAATCTG
>JBDSPT010000189.1:0-4362 GCA_039930205.1 Opitutus sp.
GGTATCGGGGTTGGTGGGTGCTCTCCGTCGCAGGTCAGGAGCAGACCGGCGAAGAATATTCACTAATGAACAGTGCTTTCATGGGCGAACAACGGATCGCATCAACATAAAAATTGCCGCCTCGAACGTCGTAACCGAGGGCTGGAGGTGGGGGTGAAATTTCAAGATTGAGCGAGTCACAAGGAGGCCTGGTCCCATCATGGAGTCGGCAGCAACCACCGTCGTGGGACAGTGGAAGCGCGGTGGGGCGCCGCGGTCATCGGCCTCACGACCGATGCGACAGGATTCTCCATCGCGACTGCACGATTACGGCTTAGAACGTACCCTTTACACCGACGGTAAGGTGGGGTTCGCCGAATTCGTACGTTGTACGAGGAAGCACCAGTCCCTTGTTTTCGGGCAGATAGCCCTGGGCGTAGTCGTCGCGGCGTGAATTGAACACGTTTCGCACGAGGAAGTAGACATTCACGCGTCGGTTGAACGCGTACTGGATCTTGAAATCCGTCGTGGTCTTCTCCGACCGGTAGAGCGCGAGTCGTGTATCCAAAAATGGATTCGTCGTGTTGGTCGATCCGGCCGGGGCCAGGATGGCACTGGTGGCGACGAACCCGCCGAACAAGCTGTCGTCGACCCAGTTGGTCGTGGCCGTGAGCGAGAGCTTCTGGTACCGGTAGCCGACGATGAAGTTTGCGGTCTTGGGCGACACCGCGCGCGACTGCGCGTACTCGGCATCGATGGCCTTGAAGCGATTGGGATCAGAAGCATCAATGTCGATGTAGGTGAAGTTCGCTTGGAGGTTGAAGCCATCAAACGGCTTCGGCAGGAACGTGAGATTCTGCGCATAGCTCACTTCGAGGCCGGTCAGCCGGGTGTTCGCTCCGTTCTCACGAATCGCACCGGTCGCGGTGGGACCGAACGCAGCGGAATTCAAACCGTAGAGTGCGGCGTATTCGGTGCGCTCGGCTGCGGTCATGGTGCGAGTCACGATGAAGTTCGACACGTCTTTGCGGAACAAGCTGAGTCCAACCACGCCCGAGTTCTTCAGGTAGTAGTCGATGCTGAGATCGTAGTTTTTTGTGAAATACGGCTGCAGGTTCGCGGTGGGAACGCTGAGGGATCCGTCACCGGCCCCCACGGCGCTCTCCGTCGAAATCACCGGGAGGATGTCCAGGTAGTCCGGATGTCCAATGGTCCGGCTGTAGCCGGTGCGAACGACGAGCGCTTTCATGGCCTTCGGTGTAAATTTGAGCTGTGCAGACGGGTAGTAGTGGTCGTAGCCGAGCGTTGTCTTGGTTTGGAGATTGCGGACGGATGCGCCGGTACGGGCGGTGGCGTCGATCTCACGTTTCTCCCACCGGAAACCGCCGGTGAAGAGCAAGTCGCGAGTCAGGTTCACGTCACCGCGCAGGAAAACGGCATCGTTCTTCTCGTGGATCAGGCGGGTGTCGTAGGTCGAAAGGAACACCGCGTTGTTCTTCGCCAAATCCCAGGACTTGAAGGGATCGATGGCCTGAATGGTACCGAACCCGAACGCGACGTCCTTGTGGTAGAGCGGATCCTGCAAGGCTTGGAGCGCGGCGCCGGTGGTCGCCCCGATCGTGTAGCGGAGATCAGGGCGGTCGATGAGACGGTCTGTTTTGTCGATCGCGAAGCCCACTTCGATCGTCGTCGGCATCGGGAGTTGCTTGAGGCTGTGGGTGTAGTTGCCGCTGACGCCGCTCTTCTCGTCGATCGCGGTCCACGGACGTGACTGGAGGCCATTGCCCGTGGTGTTGGCGAGGGTGTAATTACTGAGATCACGGATGTAATCGACCGGCAGACTTGTGCTCCCTCGCGTGAGCGTGATGCCCGGATTGTTGCCGCGGTTGAGCACGTTGGAGAGCGTGAAGTTCGTGAACGTGGTTGCGCCGGTTGCGATGGTTGAATTGGTCGAGATGAATCCCTTGGTGGTGTCGCGATATTGACCGTTGGCGCGGGACCAGTAGGGCGTGAGCTCGAAGCGGGAACCGTTCTGGAACTCGTGGCTCAGCGTGCCGTTGAAGTGAATCGTAGTGCCATACTTGTTACGATAGAGCACGCCGTTGGTGATGGTGGCACCCGTGGCCGACGTGTAGGAATCGTCCGAGTTATGCACCGCGGCGGCACCGAGCGCGAAAGACGGTCCACGCTGGGTGAAGTTTAGATCGTACCAGTTCCACTGACCCGTGATGAACAGCTTCGTCGAATCACTGATCCGGTAGTCGAGCTTGGTCGCGAACGATTCGCGGTGGGTAAGTTTCTGCTCGGACTGGATCGTGTAGGTCTGGAGACGCGGGTTAACGGTGATGCCGGGGACGGTGGCGGTTCCCGCGGTCTGATTGAATGCCCAAACCTGACGGGGAGAATCGTCGTACTTTTCTGAGAGACGGTAGTTCACGTTGAGGCCGAGCTTGTCGTTGAACTTGCGGGCGACATTGACCTCGAAGCTCGGACGGGCGGTAAACTCTTTCTGGTGACCCCAAACGCCGCCTTGTTTCGAGGCGCTGAGATTGGTGCTGGGGGCGGAGAGGGAGAGGTCGTATTCGATGATTTGAGCCTCTTCGTGATCGAACGCGCTCTTCGTGACGAAATTCACAAATCCACCCGTGGCGGACGCGGGAAGATCGGGCGAGACGCTCTTGAAGAGCTCGGTTGTCTCGACGTTGTTCATCGCAATCTGCTCGAATTCGAATCGGCGAGTATCGTCGATGGAAGACGTGCCGGCCATGGGCGTTCCGTCAACGGCAACAATGGTGAAGGCGGTGCTCAATCCCCGGAGACTGATGCCGCGCGCGTCGTTGACATTGTAGTCGATGGTGACGCCGGGGAGGAATTTCAAGTACTCGCCAATGTTGCCTTCCGAGACCGGGCCAAACTGGTCCGCAGCCGCGACGACTTTATATTGGACCGAAACCTTCTGCAGCGCGACCGCCTGCGCCATGCCCTCGCGCATGGTCGTGACCGTGAAAGTATTCAGCTGGACGACGTCGGAAACGAGGCGCACGGCGACGGGAACGTTTTGACCGGCGTCGACGTTCACTGGGACGGTTTGCGTCTCCAGGCCGAGGTAGCTGACCACGACCGACTGGGAACCGATGGGCACATTGCCCAGGAGGAAGCGGCCCTCACGCGAGGTGGTGGTGCGGAGCTGGGTGCCGACGATCGAAACCTCGGCGCCCTCGAGGTACTTGCCGCTCGATGTGTCCAGGACTTGCCCGGTGACGGTGCCGGTGCCCGTGGGCTGGGCTTGGGTCACGGGAATGAGCAGGACCGCCGTGAGCAGCTGGGCGGCACGTGCCAGGAAGGTGACAACGCGGTGCAAACCGCGGGAAGGGGAACGGTCAAAGCCCTGGGAGGCGCTCCGCCAAACGGAGAAGGATAACGTCATGGCTGTGGGTGTTGGGGTTAGTCCCGGGGACGCCATCCGATCGCGAACCGTACTTGCGTGATGTTCGCAAGCGATGCGCTTGGGGTAGCCGCTCCGGGTAAGTTCACTAATGAACTTGCCTTCCATATTTGAAAGTTTAAGAAGGGTGGCAATCAAAAACTTCGGTGGGCGCAAAGGCCGATATTCCTTTGCGCGCCGCCTGATTTTTCGACTGCTTCAGTTTCCTTACCCTGTGACTACCGTTTCTCCTCGTCCTGCGAAAACCTCGGTGCCGGGTGACGGCGAGCGCTATGTGATCCCGAATCTGCGGAATGCCTGCCGGATCCTGAAGATGCTCGGCAGTCATCCGGACGGACTGAAAGCCGCGGATCTCGCGCGAAGTCTCGACATACCGGTGACGACGACCTTGCGCATCATGACGACATTGCACCTCGAGGGTTTTGCGCGAAAACACGAGGGACGATATGAGCTCGGACCCATTCTTATTCAGCTCGGAAACGCAGCGTTGGCCGGTACGGAGATCAGGGAACTTGCGCTGCCGATTTTGCAGAAACTTTCGGTGAAGGTGGATGAGACTGCGCATCTGGCGATCCCGTGCGACGAACGTGCGCTGATCGTTGCCGTGCAGGACAGCCCCCATCCTCTGCGGGCCGCGTCGCGTCCGGGATTTCTCGCCGAGCTGCACTGCTCTTCGACGGGGAAGGTATTCCTGAGCTACCTCTACCATGATCGTTTGCCGGAAATCCTGGCGGAAGCGCGACCGGAAAAACATACGATGCACACCTTGACCGCGCTGAAGGACTTGAAGCGTGAGGTGGAGGTGACTCGAAAACGTGGATACAGCCTGGACAACGAGGAGTTCAATCTGGGCGTGCGCTGTCTGGCGGTGCCGGTGTTCGGTTCTGACGGCGTGGTCGCAGCCGCGATTGGCATCACGGCCGCAACGGTCCGGTTCA
>JBDSPT010000190.1:0-3286 GCA_039930205.1 Opitutus sp.
CCTGTGGCGCTCGTCTTCATGGGCGCCATTGCACAAGGGATGATGCTGCCGTTTCTCGCTGGCGCTGCGCTCTACTTCCACTTCACCAGTCCGCACCGCGAACTTCGCGCGCGACCCGTTTCTCTGATCGGGCTGAGTGCGGCAGCCCTCGCGATGGGCGCGTTGGGAATCTACCAGGTCGTTGCGGCATTCAAGTGACTACCGGCTCGCGCTGTCCTGCCGGAACCGAAATGCGCGTCAATCAACGCTCGATTCAGTGCATCTCTGACTAGAGCGAATTCAGTCAAGAGGTAGCCACGCCCGTGCGGGCGTGAATCCCTGGGCTTAACGAAGGGCCAGTCCACGCCCTCACGGGCGTGGCTACATTTTTTATTGAAATGCTACAGAAGGATCGACCCGTGGACCTCTGGTTATCTGTGGTGGCTCGATTCTCGGTGGATGGGTCGCTCGTGCCTGCTGCGCTCCCAAACAAATGCGCGGTCGTACCATCGATCACGAGCACGAGCTCGATAAAAACCGCATGCGGTTATGGCGTCGCGGGAGGACGTTAATCTCCACCGCCGAGCACCTTTTATTTGCCGGCCATTCGACCGACAAGCGTCGCGCTCAGTTGCCCGGCTGCCAGTACACGCGGTTGCTGAGCATCAGATCCTTGAGTCCTGCGCCAGCAACCCCGCCGAGAAAGATAATCCCCGGCTTCTCCGGCACACGATTGTGTCCCGTCGGACGTTCTATGTTCGCCAGCCAATGCGGTTCACCTGGATCCATCGGAGCGAGCACTTCCGAGTGAAAAGTCTTCAAGCCGTCGTCTGACCAGAGACGCACCACCTCTGTTGTCGGGTGGCCCCATTCTTTCAGCGTCCCGACCTCTTCGGCCGGCGGCGCCAGCACGACGGCCACGATGGTCGCCCGACCCGTGTCGCTGATGGACATGCCGCCGCCCATCCCAAGATTTACCTCCCAGCCACGAACGGTTGAGGGCATCACGTCGGCGAGATCGCGCTTGTCCCATCCCGCGCCCTTCGCCGGAGTCGCAAGGACCAGTTGCGAATGTCCTTTCGCTTTAGCGGTGTAGAGGACGTGCGGTACACCGTCACGATCGACGGCCAGCGGGCCTGAGTTGAGCTGCAGTCCCGTCCCCGGATCATCTGCTTCCAGTACGTCGATCGAATCCGCGTTCACCGGAAGCGTGAGTGGAGTTCCGTCGGCTTTCGTCCACGTCTTACCCAAGTCCGAGGTTTTCATGTAAACGATCGTGTACGTCGGTTTGCCCATCGGATCGGGACTGCTTTCGTAAATGCGGCCACCGAGATGAATCGTTTTACGATCCGGACTCCAAACGAGGCCGCTCGCGAATTGAGCATAGCGGGGAAAACGGCCTCGGATCAGAACGGACTGCCGCTGCCACGACGATCCCGGAGATTTTATCCACAGTTCCTCTTCGAGGTAGTGTTTATCCAGATACTTTCCATCCGGACCGAAAAAGCCCCGGCGCGCCGCCACGATCAAGGTGTCGTCAGGCGCACAGAGGAGGCTCGGGTAAGACAGGCCGTCACCGAACCTTTCCTCCTCTTCCCAGTGCGAGAGATCATTGGGCTGCACCGAGCGGCGATAACGAACCGCCTGGTGATGGGGATAATAGACGATGTGCAGGAAGCCTTTGCTATCCACGGTGAGTGCTGGTCCTCCATGGTTGTCCTGCGCTTCTCCAATCGTCGTCACCGGCGACCACTCTCCCGTCGTATGGTCCAGCGTCCGGCCGCGCACCCGAAATCCTTCGGCAACGGCATCAAGCCAGACCACATGCGTCCTCGAGTTGAGCGTGATGATCTTGTTCTGTTCCGGATACGCGGTCGCGCGTCCACTGCCCTCAGTTGAAAGGATCGCGCGAGCTCCGGAGGCCGGCGGCGCGGGCTGCGGGCCTTCCGCTGCCAGAATTCGCGGCGCCCCACACGCGAGTGAGCACACGATTGCAGCCAGGCTGATTCCAGAGCGAAAAGGATTCATGCGACAAGTAAGGGAGTTTTTATTCGCGAAAGATGCTGGCGAACTGCAGCTGACGAACCACGGAGTGACCAGCGCAAATGACGGCGACCGCGCAGATCCGTGATGTAGTGCGCGCGCGGATTCGATTCAGTACACGAGTTGCATCTTCGGCTTGGTGACCACTGGCACGGCGACCTTCCCGCGGAATTCTGGATACCAGGCATTCAACTCGGCCTGGCTCACGTCGTAGAGCGGGATGATCGACCAGTGTTTCCCGGCGTCGGCCGAGACCGCCAGAATATGGGTCTGTTGCGTAACTTCGACGTGCGCACCATAAGCGACGGCGGTTACCGGGACGAGTGAACTCATCAATCGACCATGCGTTCTTGGGACCGCGGGATTGCCAGGAAGGGCTTCGATGCGGTTCATTCCCATCTCGCGAGCCTGCGTCAGTTGATCTTTGAGCTCGTTGATCAGGGCCGCGCGTCCGCCGCGTTTCTGCACCACCCGTGACGGCAGGAATCCGATAACTGCCGCAATATCCTCGCGTTGAAAGGCTGTCGCGCATCGCCGGACCTCCCGCAGGATACCGGGCCGCAGATCGACCGCCCGGGAAATCGCCGGGGTCAGCGCAACAGCAAGTACCAGCAGGAGGGTTCGCATTCTCGTGCGAACCGTAGTGGGCCCAATTGGACCTGCAAGCCGCCGGACACGATGCTGAAAGGGAGCGCTCCAAACTGCTCTGAGCGGGATGGTCGAATCGGCACAAAATCGAGACACATTACCGGAATTTACGCGTCTAATCCTGTTGCTATGAAAACGAAAGCTCTCACTGCCCTCCTCGCGGTCGTCAGCACTTGTACGTCGGCGATCTTCGCCCAGTCCGTTTCCACCGCCACCCCGGAAATTCCGGATGCGCCCACGGCGCCACTTGCTCCGGTTGCCTCGGCCGCGCCGACGATCGCGTTACCCGGGGAGATGACGACTCCCAACCAAGTCGTCTACACCGCCCGTCTGCCCGCCGTGCAGGAGCTCACCGATGCTGCTGCGGCGCATGGCACCGGCATCCGTCGCATCGAGCAAAGCAGTACCCAGGTAATTGTGACTTACCAGCTGGCGAATGGCCGGACGAATGTGGTGGCCTACCAGTTACTGCCCACGCCGGGATCGACTACGCCGGCCCAAATCTTTACCTCTCCGCCGCCTTCCGTGGTGACGGCCACGTCTCCCACTGTCGTCTACCCGCCACGCCAACGCGTGGTCTACTATGATACGTATCCCACGTACGACCCTTGGTACT
>JBDSPT010000191.1:0-3115 GCA_039930205.1 Opitutus sp.
GATTAGGCGAATCGTCCGTGATCGAAAAATCAGCGAAGATCAGCGGTTGAAAACGGATCGGGCCATCGTTCAGCTGGATTGCCCGCCGTCAGTCGGCACTTGCCTCGGATGCGAGGGTGTGGCGAAAGGTGAGGGTGATGCTCGTCCACACCGTTTACTTCTGGCTCAAACCTGAACTCACTCCTGCGCAACGCGCGGAGTTCCGCCGCGGGGTGGAGTCGCTCGCCGGCATCAAAGCCGTGGATGCAGTTTACGTCGGCGCTCCGGCTGCGACGGAGAAACGTCCCATCATTGACGATACGTACTCGGTTGCGCTGACGGTGTTGTGCCGCGACATCGCGGCCCATGATGCCTACCAGGTCGACGCGCTGCACCTGGCGTTTATCAGCAACTGCAAGCCGTTCTGGAATCGAGTCCAGATCTACGACGCGGAGTAATTCGGCGGCAGTTTCGCGACGACGAAAGGGGCGAAAAATCCTGCTTGGGTCGGCGGATAACGACCTTTGATCCGCACCGCCCCGTCAATCTGTTCCTCTTCCTGAATTTCGCCAAACTCGTGCAGTCGCGCGATCACGTCGTAGCGTTCGTGAGGGACGAGAAGTTCGGTTGAGCCGAAGGAATCGGCGACGAGCTCGACGCAGCGCGTCTCGAGCGTGTCGAGTCCGGCGCGGGTGCGTGCGCTGACAAAGAGCGCATCCGGCACGAGGGCACGGGCACGCATGAGCATGGATTCGTCCGCCGCGTCGATCTTGTTGAAGACGGTGAGGATTGTCTGATCGGCCGCACCGAGTTCCTCCAGCACGTGCAAAGTGGTGGTGTGATGTTTCTCGAAATTCGGATTCGTGACGTCGAGGACGTGGATGAGAAAATCGGCGACCACCACTTCTTCGAGCGTCGCCTTGAATGCTTCCACCAGACCGTGAGGCAAACGGCGGATGAAACCCACGGTGTCCGTCACGAGGAGCTTATGATTTCCGCGCAGCAGAAGTTGACGAGTCGTCGGGTCGAGCGTGGCGAACAACTTGTCTTCGGCCAGCACGTGGGAACCGGTGAGCGTGTTGAGCAGCGAGGATTTGCCGGCGTTGGTGTATCCTACGATGGCGCACGTCGGGACGGGAACGCGGAGCCGGCGACGCCGCTGCACGCCGCGTTGTTGCACCACCTCTTTGAGTTCGGCTTTGAGGTGGGCGATGCGATCGCGCACCAGTCGACGATCCTGCTCCAACTGCGTTTCACCTTCGCCGCCCATGGAGCCCTTGCCGCGTTGACGCGAAAGGTGGGTCCACGCGCGGGTGAGTCGGGGGAGCGAATACTCCATGCGCGCGAGCGCGACCTGCAGTACCGCTTCGCGCGTGTGGGCGCGATCGGCGAACACCTCAAGGATCACTTCCTCGCGATCGATGACGGCGAGACCCGAAAGCTCCTCCCAATTGCGCTGCTGCGCGGGTGAGAGTTGTTCGTCGAATACAATGACGTCCGCGCCGTCGGCCTTCGCTTGATCGGCCAGTTCCCGGGCCTTGCCGCTGCCGAGCAACAACGCAGGCGTGGGCGAGCGAAGGTTTACGAGCGTCGAGTTGACAATCGTCAACCGCAGGTTTTCGACGAGCTCCTTCAATTCTCCGAGCAGTTCGACCGCCTCACCGCTCGGCATGTCGTGCGTTTGAACGCCAATGAGAAATGCGCGTTGGAGATTGGTGGGCTTGTCAGTAGGAAAAACGGCCATCGAGTCCCTGTACACAAAGGGCTTCCGGCACCGGGGTCAACGAACGGAGCGGAATATGCCCGGATCGATGCCATCGGAAGTACCCACCGTCGTGAGACGGTGGACGGGAGGTGAGGTGCGCCAGTCATCCGTCTTACGCCGGATGCTACAGATTTTCCGGAATTCGACTGCGTCGCTACGGATCAGCGCGGAGGTGAGAGGAAGAGGAGGACTCGAACAACGCGTTGGGCTCGAGCGCTCCAACCGCAAAGCGCCGGGAATGCGAAAGATCCGGTAAATCTCCGGAGTGTTGAACGAACATGGTGACGGGGCTTGCGTGGCGAAAGATCTGCCTCCTACGTTCGCGCGATGAAATCTTGCTCGATCCTCGTGGTCGACGACGAACCTGCACTCCGTGAGATCCTTAGCCGCGTCCTGGTCGACGCCGGCCATCGCGTCATGGGGGCGGCTAACGGGAAGGAAGCCAGTCTCATTCTCGCGAAGGCCGCCTTCGATATTGTGCTGACCGATGTGATCATGCCCGAGAAGGATGGTATGCAGGTCATCAGCGAGCTGAGAAAAAAATTTCCGGAGGTCAGAATCATTGCGATGTCGGGCGGCGGCCACGTTTCGCGAGATCAGTATCTGAAAATTGCGAAAGGCTTGGGGGCGCACGCGCTGCTCGAAAAGCCCTTCGCGAACCAGCAGTTACTGGATACGATCGAGTCGTTGGTTCCATCTCCGGCTTAAGACCCGTGGGTAGCGGAACCACCCCTACGAGTGCAGCAGGGATTCCCGCGCTTGCCGGTGGCTCGGCCCAATCGCACACTGGCTGCATGACCTCGCGATCCATTCTGCTGATCGACGATAACGCGCAGCTTCATGAGATCCTGCGGCCATTGTTGGTCAAGCTGGGCTACGTGGTCACCAGTGCTTCGAATGGGGCCGAGGCGTTTGATGCGATTGCGCAGGCTCAATTCGATGTCGTGATCACCGATTTATTGATGCCGGAAAAGGATGGGATCGAAGTGATCGGTGAAGTGCGTCGCAAACAGCCCGGCGCGAGAATCGTCGCGATGTCCGGCGGTGGACGCGGTTCGCGCGAGCACTATCTTGAAATGGCCGCGGGCCTGGGTGCGCACGCCGTATTGGGAAAGCCCTTCAGCGCCTCGGAACTCGAGGCAGCGCTCAGTTCCGTGTTGCCGGGTTCGCGCGGCTGAAACGGTCTGAGGTAGCGCAGCGTCGATGACCTGCGTTCTGACAACCAGAAGCGGGTCAAAGACACGGCGCTAATGGTGCGGATCGCGGCGGCTGCATCGTTCCGGCTTTAGAGTTTTTGAATAAAACTGAGGCCGACTTCCGGTCATTGCGAGGAGCGTGGCGACGTCGCAATCCAGCTGGATCGCCACGGCG
>JBDSPT010000192.1:0-3304 GCA_039930205.1 Opitutus sp.
ATTTTGGACGGCCTTGCTCGCCGCATATTTTTTCGACGTCGTGTGGGGCGTCGCGATCGTGATTGTAGTTCCACTGGTCAATTACGCGATCACCGGACTGCCCGATTCCACCAGGGTGCTGACCATCACCTTGGAATTGGCGGCGTACGTGGTCGTGACCGCGGGCTTGATCAAAGTGCTTGGAAACTCGCCCGTCGGGCCGCCGCTCCTGCACCTGGCGCTCTGGCAATGGGCACCCCAGCGAAGATAACCCAAGATGCGTTTATCGTGCGCTGCGCAAAATGATGACGCCGTCTGCGCGGACTTCGGATCTCACTTCGTAGATTTGTCCGAGTGCGCGGACGAAACCGTCGAGATCGTCGGTTGGGAAACGGCCGCCGATGCGGACCAGTCGAAGCGCAGGACTCGCGATTTCGATCCTTCGTCCCGTGCGAGTGGAATACATTTCGACGAGCTCCTCGAGCGTGGAGCCGGTGAGCGCCAGCATCGGCTGGTTCCAGGCCAGTGTTTGCGCGATCTGTTGTGCGGATACGGCAGTGACTACAATGGCGGGGGCCTGCACGTCAGGTTCGCGCATCACGACCGCGCGATGGCCCGCACTCACCATGGCAGGAGCTCGCGCGAGCCGGCTGGATTCTCCATTCGCAGTGGACCCTGCGGGTGTCACTTGGACCGTGCCTTCGGTGACCCACACGTCGACGTCGTGCGCTGCCGCGCGCACCGAAAACGCGGTACCGACAGCGCGTACCGTAATCTCGCCGGTTTGAACGAGGAACGGTCGCGCGGCATCTTTTGTGACACTGAAAAATGCTTCGCCGCTCACCAAACGAATGCGTCGCTCGCCCGGCGTGAATTCCTCAACGATTTTCGCGCCGGCATTAAGCTGTACAATACTGCCGTCGGGCAGTTGTTGGGTGATCGCCGAAGGACGAGATGCGGCCACCGCCGACGAAGGCGTGAGTTCACGACCTGACTTCGTCCAGTACAGTACCACCACGAGAGCCACCGCGGCCGCGGCCGCGAGTGTCATCCAGGCGGGGTGGGACCAGCGCGGAGCAGAAGCCGGCAGCGGAGTGGGCGCGGGCGCACGCTGCACCGCGGAGCCTAGCTCTCTGAAGGTGCGCCATGCTCCCTTCGACCGACTGAAGGCGTCGGAATGTCGGGGATCGGCGGCCATCCATTGCTGAAACTCGACGGATTCTTCGGGCGAGAGCCGGCGATCGGAGCGCACGACCCAGCGCGCGGCGACGTCCCGAATCAGGGCTTCGTTCTCTGAACTGGAACTGGAAGAGGGCGGTTGCATGACGTTATTACCTCGCGGGTAATGCTCCATTGGATGCGAAGTAGTCCTCGCAGCGTCTCAGCGCTTTCGTGAGTTGGGACTCGACGGTGTTCTCGGAGATTCCCAGCCGTTGAGCGATTTCGCGCTGGGAGAGATTCTCGAACTGCCGCAGCAGAAAGACCGCCCGGCACCGATCGGGCAGGGCTTCGATGGCGTCGGCGAGCAGCTCGATTTCCTGGGCACGACTTACCACTTCAGCGGTTCCGGGCTGACCATCGGGAACGTTTAAGTACTCAGCCTCGTCGACCGTCGTCACGCCCGCGGTACCGCGGCGGCGAAATAGATCATGCGCGGCGTTTCGGGCCATGGTAAAAAGAAGTCCCCGGGGTGAACGTACACGGTTTTGTGCCCGCATCCGCAGGAGGCGGACGTAACTTTCCTGCACCAAATCGTCGATATCTGCAGGACGGGCGATTCCAATCAAGTAACTCCGCAGCATGCCTTCATGCGGTTGAATTTCCTTCGAAAACCAGGAAGCGGTTTCTAAATCTTGGGGCGGCATCTCCAGAGTGGGGGGACAGCCCGATGATGGATTGAGTCATTTGCTTGGCAAGCGAGTCGATTGGACTGACCGAAAATATATTTCCAACTTTCGCGTCACGGAAAGTGGAGGCATCGGCGACATGAGAGGAACCCCTCTTGTCTGTCCCTGATAAAAAATCGATGCGCCTGATTGCAGCGCGCACCCTTCCTCTGGTTGTATCGGTGCCGCGGTATGCTGCCGCGGTTCCACCCATGCGCCTGTCGCGTCCCGTCTACTACTCCTGCTTGTTGTCGGTGTTGATCGCGGGCGCGGCCCGCAGCGCAGCGCAGCCCTCCGTACCGATCAGTTCGCCCATGGCGCAGCGCGAAAAGCGCGATCCATGCGCGTTCCGTATCGGTGCGGCTGATGCGAGCTTGTCGCTGGAGATCTTCTCCACGCAGGCGGGCGCGCCGTTGGTGTATGTGGTGGAACATGTGCGTGGCATCCGAACGAATGGAGTCGAGGGCCGTTTCCGTCCGCGAGAAGCGCTGGAGCGCTTGGTCGCGAACACGGCGCTCACGGTTGTGGAAGACGAGAGGACAGGGGCACTGATGATCAAGCGACGGACACCCGTCGCGGGACCACCCGCTCACTCTCCGCCAGAAACCAAACCTGACACTGACCCCATGAAATCATCCCGTTCTGCAAGATTAGCCGGCTGGCTCCCAGCCCTGCTCTCGGTCCTCACCGCGACCGCAGACGGCCAGACCACGTCCTCCCGGGACGGCACCACTCCCGGTGTCGCCGCCGACGAAGCGGTTGTGCTGAGTCCGTTCACCGTCAACAGCGAAAAGGATACCGGCTACGCCGCGTCCTCCACCCTCGCCGGCACGCGCCTCAACACTCCGATCAAGGATCTGGGTGCCTCTATTTCCGTCTACAACAAGGATTTTCTCGACGACATTGGCGCGACCTCCGCGAATGACCTGCTCATTTACGCCACTGGTATGGAGGCCGGTGGTCCGGGCGGTAATTTTTCAAATGCTGCGGGAGGGAACATCACCGAACCCAGCGTCGTCGGCGATGGCGTGCGCAACAATCCCCAAGGCGCCTCCCGCGCTCGCGGGTTGACCAGCCCAACCTATACCCGCGGCTACTTCATTTCGGACGTATCGGTGGATGGATACAATACGAGCAGCGTCACGGTGAATCGCGGTCCGAACGCCATCCTGTTCGGGGTCGCGAATGCGGCCGGTGTCGTGGACACGACTCTGTTGCGCGCCAACCTCAAGCGTA
The DNA here is from genome assembly GCA_039930205.1 of Opitutus sp. Classification (GTDB taxonomy): domain Bacteria; phylum Verrucomicrobiota; class Verrucomicrobiia; order Opitutales; family Opitutaceae; genus Opitutus. The sequence goes on from JBDSPT010000192.1 coordinate 3,102, forward strand.
ACACCAACAAGGTGGAGCTCCGGTACGGCAACAACGACAGCATGCGCGGAACGCTTGATATCAACCGCGTCCTGATCCCCGACAAACTTGGCATCCGCCTCGCATTGCTCGCAGATGACGAACGGTACAACCAGCGTCCGTCTTTCGATAACAAGCGGCGGATCTATGGTACGGCCACCTTCGAACCCACTCGGACAACGGTG
>JBDSPT010000193.1:0-3846 GCA_039930205.1 Opitutus sp.
TCGATTTCCCGCCACGGAAATCGCGTTCGCGTTGAGCTACACGGCGAACTGGGCGCAGGCGCTGTATCGGTTTCACCTCACGTGGTTGAATCACTGCTGGTCTTTGTCGATCGAGGAGCAATTTTATCTGCTGTGGCCGCTCGTGATTGTCGTGATCGAGCGGGTTGGTCTGTCGGCGCGCGGGAAAGTACAGGCGCTCGTCGCCGCCTGTTTCGTGGTCGCGGTGTATCGGGCGACACGCGTTGGCGTGTACACGGATGAACGGATTAATTTTGGGCTCGATACGCGGATGGACGCGCTGATGACGGGCGCGGCGCTGGCCTATTTCGTACGAGCGCTGCCGGGCGGCCGTTTGTCCGGGACGGCGAGCAAATGGCTCGGCCGATTCTTGGGACCCGTGGCGCTCACGGGAATATTTTCGGTGATCCACTTCGTGACTTGGTACAGCCCGTGGATGGGCTGGATCGGGTATGTGCTGGTGGAAGGCGCAGCGGTGTTGGTGGTTGCAGACCTGGTGCTCGGCCGGCACTCACTGCTTGCGTCGGTGTTGGCTTGGAGCCCGATGGTGGCCGTCGGTCGGATCTCGTACGGCGTATATTTATACCATCTGCCGGTGTACTATATCGTCGAAAAGCTGATGCCCGAGGCGAGTTTACCCATGCGGTTGGCCGTGAAGCTGGCAGTGACGTTTACGCTCGCGGCCCTGTCATTTGCGTATGTGGAGAAACGGTTCCTGCGGCTAAAGTCTCGGTTTGAGAGTGTTGTGCCGATTCCGCGAGCGGAGGAGCTGGCGCCGGTGGGATAGGGAAGGGACCGGAAAAAATCCTTGCGCGACGAAGGTGGGCGCCTAGCGTGCGCACTCCGTGGTTAGTCCCCATCGTCTAGCCCGGTTAGGACACTACCCTTTCACGGTAAGAACCGGGGTTCGAATCCCCGTGGGGACGCCAGGAAATAGCCGCCAAAGAGGCGGCTTTTTCGTGGCGTGGCGAAGCAGTTCGGACCCGAACGGGTTTAACGGATAACGCAGCGAAGCGGAAAAGGGGCGATGCGCCGCCCACCGATGCCGCTTGGGACACCCATTCCAGATCACTCCGTCACAGCCGAGCAGCTTCGCCAGATCATTATGTCGTTTGATCTCCGGGCGCGGAACGTTCGATGGCTGGCGCGCGAGTGGGGCGATTCGGTGAGTGGGCTCATGGGCAAGCGGACGCTTCAGAGAAGCGACGAACTCGCCAAGCGTCTGATGGGCGAGACGTTGCCGAGCTTCTTGAGTCCGAGAGGTAGGTAGCGTGCCCGCACGCGGTCGGATTGACCTCACCCCACGTCCGCCGCGTACGCAAAGGCGGAGACCGCGGATCCTGTCATTGCGGGGAGCCCGCTTTGGGCGGACGACGCGGCAATCCATCTGATTCGGTCCGGTGTCTCGCGAAGGGACGAAGGATGCGAAGTGGCGATCGATCCGCGCGTGCGAGCCCGCTGCCTACATTCTGTCGTTCTCCGTGTGTTCTGTGTATTCCGCGGGCTCACACAATCCGTTCGGAATCGATTCATGAGTCCCAGATTAATTTTCGTCGGTTCGCATCCAGAGTGCACGAGCAAGAGTACGACCACGAGCACGAGCACGAGGGCCTGTACCTTCGGTCCCTTCGTGTCGTTCGCGAGACACCAGTCGGATTGGCGTTCAGCTGGGTTGCCACGTCGTTCCGCGAAGCGGTCCTCCTCGCCACGACATGCGGTGGAAGAGGTGCGAAGTTTGATCTCCGAAGTGCGATGTTCGATCCGTTTGGCGATGGGTCAGAGGCTAACCTGTAGGCAGCGGGCTTGCACGCACGTGGTCGTCGATCGAGCACCAGTAATCTGTGTTCATCCGCGTAATCCGTGGTCTCAGCCTTCGGTCGTTCGCGGACTTTGGGTGAGGCAATCCGACCGCGCGCGAGCACGCTACCTACGTCAGAGCGGCAAGGAGCGGGTCAGAGACCACGCTCTACCATTCGTACCCTGCCACTCAGCGAGCAATCGAGTGCCGGCCCCCATCGATGATCGTGCCGTCGGTGCGCACAAACTGGAGTTGGTAATCGACCGTCTTCAAGTCCCGGACGGGGACGCTGAATTCAAACGGATGACGCTGGTCCGTGAAGATGCGCTGCGATTTCCCGTCATTCAGTGTGAGTCGCACCTCGCGAACGTCGCTGTCCGAAGCCGACGTCCACAGGTAGAACTCATGACGGCCGGCGAACGACAGGAACATCGCGGTGGCGTCGCCCATCGACGTCTTGTCGGTGCGGAAACTAGTATCGGCGGAGACGCTGGGGCGCTCGCCGTCGAAATAGTCGGCCTGCAAGCGCGTGAACACCGGCATTCCGTCGATCGCCACGGCCGTGATGCCTTTCGGCGAAAGCTTCAGCGTGACGGTGCCGTCGACGACCTTGGTGTTGCCGGCCGGTTTGCCGTCCATCCACACACGCGCGCTGTAGCTATGATTGGGCACATAGGGTATCCGCTCCTTATTCAGCGTCACGGTCACGCTGCGCGCAGTAGGCGATTCGTTGGTGAGCGCGAGATAGAAGCGACCGTTTCCGTACCCAGTGAGATAATTGGCCTGCGGATCGTCGAGCCGTACGACATGGCGTGGCATCCACAACCGGACCTGATCGTCGTCCATGAATTTGCCCGGGCGATCGCCATAGACCTTGCTGCGCAGGTACGCGTAGCCCTGGGCGAAGCGCGCCGGGAAAACAATGGCGCCCGTCGAGCGCATCTCGAAGTCGGATACAAGGTAGTCGGTCAGCAGCGCGATGTGCGGCCACACATGGTTGTAGTACACTTCGTTGTGATTCAGATCCGCGAACGGACGGTTCGCGTAGTCGCTGCGCGCATAAACGTTCGAGAACGCGACGTTGATGTCGTACCCCGGGAAGCTCTTGTAGCGTCCGACGATCGCCGAACGGGCAATGTCGTGCAGCAGGGGATCGTTCGCCGCAGCGGCGATGCGCAGTTCGTACGCCGCCTGGTGCGCGAGGAAGATTCCGGGGTTCAAAGCGTAGGTCGTATGCGCCTCAGGCGTCAGTCCAATCTGCGATACCTGCCAGGCGGGAAGCGTGACTTCGGGCGTGCGAATGCCCTTGGCTCCAGGGTCGGCCCGGAAGAACCCCACGGGCGCGACACCGCCTCGATCCACGGTGATCACGCCTTCCGGAATTTTAGGGAAATACCAGGCGAAGCTGGCATAGGCACGCGCCCCTTTCTGCGCGGCCGCGAGGTAGCGCGGCTCCTTCGTCTCCTGCCACAACTCGAACAGCTCGACAAAGCGCGGCGCGAAGTCCGACCAGAACTGCCCACCGCGATCGAGATGCACATCGCCGAAGTCGCTCTGCGGTGTATCGATGCGCGCCCGGACGTAGGCGTCGGCCAGTGAGCGCGCCTCAACCAGTTTCGCCGCGTCACCAGTCAGTCGATACAACGCCAGCTTATCCCAGAAAGTCGCGCCGTCGCTGACCATCAGTAGATTCAGTTGTCTCGGCTTGCCGGCCAGCTGCAGCGCGTAATGACGAAAGACCGGGCTCTGCTCGCGCGACATCTGGTAGAGCTCGGCGAGTTCGGTGACTTCCGCGGCCGGCCCTTTCATATCGCGGGCGGCATTCTGTCCCGCTTCGCCGGGCAGTGCGTTGTAGAGGTATTTGGTGCGCGACATCAGGAATTCCGTCATCGGCAGCGCGCGCAGCCGATAGATTTCCGGGTCGTCCTGGATGAGCGCCGCCGCAAGCGGGTGCAGCGCGGAAACCACCTTCACCGTTCCTTTCACGTCGGTATTGTAGTCGAATCCTTTGAGGTCGGCATCCCAACCGC
>JBDSPT010000194.1:0-10042 GCA_039930205.1 Opitutus sp.
TCGCTGGTCGAACGCGGTGAAAGCAGCCCGACGGCCGTCGTGCTCGAGAAATTGGCAACGGGGCTCGGTGTGACCCTCGCCTCGCTTTTCGATCCGCCTGTGGCGAGCAAGCCGGCTTCCTCGGGACCGCTTGCCCGCCGAGCTGATCAGCCTCAGTGGCGAGATCCCGCATCCGGTTACGTTCGCCGCAATGTCTCACCGATGTCGATGCCCCATCCGTTTCGCATCGTCGACGTTTTGTTTCCAGCGGGAGCGCGCGTGGCCTTCGAGAGCGGAAGTCGGGAGGACCACATTTTTCAGCAGGTGTGGATGCTCAATGGCGCCATGACGATCACTCACGGCGCGACGCACCACCGACTGGAGCAAGGCGACTGCCTGGCGCTCCAGCTCGATCGCCCGATGATGTTTCACAATCCCACTCGTAAAGCCGCCCGGTACGTGGTGGTGATTTCAACCGACGTTTCCTTCCGCCGATGAGCACGAATCCATTGAGGGTACGCCGGGTCGACAAACTGACTGCCGATGATGTTCAAGCGCTCGCTTCTGTGCTGATCGACTGTGTCGAAGGCGGTGCCTCCGTCAGCTTCATGCTGCCACTCGCACGCGAGCGGGCGCTCGCATTCTGGCGTCACGTGGCGCAAGGCGTAGCCACCGGTGAACGTGCTCTCCTCGTGGCGGAAGATGCTCGCGGGATATGCGGGACCGTGCAGCTGATCCTTGCCCAGCCTGAAAACCAGCCGCACCGCGCCGACCTGGCGAAGATGCTGGTCCACCGCCGAGCACGCTGCCAAGGACTCGGCACCGCATTGATGCAAGCGGCCGAAGCCATCGCGCGCGATTGCGGCAAAACCCTGCTGGTGCTGGACACCGTCACCGACAGCCCGGCATCACAGCTCTACGAGCGACTCGGCTGGCAACGAGTCGGCACCATCCCAGACTACGCGCTGATGCCGACAGGAGAGCCGTGTGGAACGACGGTGTACTATCGAAAGCTCAGCGTGGAATCGACAACCGACAGTCGATGAACATAATCCAGCCGGAAGCAGCCACCGTCTTGAGACGGTGGAATCACGGTGCCGCGCCGGCCATCGGTCTCATGACCGATCCTACAAGGATCCTCCGATCTCGACTGCATGGTTACGGCTTAAAAGCCACCCAGAGGCTCTATGGCGGAGCTTCCAGCCACAATTCACGCCAGTCGATCGCCCGCAGCCCATTGGTTCGCCACCCACGCACCGTCGGGTGAACCAGGTATCCTTGGTTTGGATAAAATAACGGGGCATATGGCACTTCCTGCGCCATGAGTGATTCCATCGCACTGAAAGCGACCTGGCGCTCTGCCGGATCTCCAGTCATATCCGATGCCTCGAACGCGCGGTCGTACGTCAGGTTTACCCAGCCAGCGGAATTGTTCGGGTCGTACGAGGTGGAGACCTGCAGCAGATCCCTGGGATCATCGAGCGAGTAGCCCCAGCCATCGAGCAGCAATTGAAACGCCTTCGTCCGATTCAAGGTCAGGTACATCGTAAACTCCACCGGCTTGAGTTCGACCCTGATCCCGAGTTGTTCTGCCCACATCTGTTGCAAGGCTTCGCCCACGAGCAGTTGTCGACCCGCATTGCCGTTGAGCGTAAATTCCACTTTCGGAAACCCGGCCCCACCAGCATAGCCACACTCTGCCAGCAGGCGTCTGGCTTCAGTCGGATCGAAACGTTTCAGATGAGGCGTAAAGTAGCCGCCGGTTCCCGGCCGAACCAACGTGTCGGCGGGGGCCGCCAGTTTGCCGAGCGTGATGCGAACCAGTTGTTCGCGGTCGACCGCGAGTGAAAACGCCCGACGCAACCGCACGTCAGTGAACGGTGACGCTGCGAGATTGTAGGTTAAAAATTCGCTGCGGAGCTGTGGAGTGATGCATAGCTCGGCCGCTCGTTCCCGCTCGTACAGGGCGATCTTGTTCGTGGGCAGGCGATAAGTGACATGCAACTGACCGGCCCGATACGTCCGCTCTTCCGACGTTTCATTGTCAGTCGGATAGAAGCGAATTTCTTTCAGGCGAACGCGCGCCGCATCCCAGTAGTGCTCATTGCGTATCACTCGCACGAATGCATTCGAACGCCACTCCGCGAGCTTGAATGCACCATTGCTTACGAGCTTTCCGCCCGTCGTCAGGCTGGCGGAGCGATTCGTCCAGCCTCCCGCCGCATCAACACTCGGGCGGTGGAGAGGGAAAAACGGACCTTGCGCGATCATTGCCAGCCAGTACGGCGCCGGATGATTCAAACGCATCTCAAGGGTGTGGTCATCGACGACTCGGAGACCAACGCTCGCCGGGTCATTCGAGCGACGTTCCAGAAACTCCCGTGCGCCGACGATCACAAACGCGAGTGACGATCGCTCCGAGCCCAATACAGGATCAATGAGTCTCAAGTACGAGTCGCGAAACGCCGTCGCCGTCAGCGGATCTCCGTTTGACCAACGTGCGGTTTCCCGAAGGTGAAACAAATACGTGCGGCCGTCGTCTGAGATTTCCCAACGCTCGGCCACTCCCGGCAGAATTGTCTTCCCGTCGTTGGCCAGGTCGACCAATCCCTCGAACATCGAACCCAGCAACAGATTTGTGGTGGACGAATTGTTGAGATGAGGATCAAGCGTCGCAGGTTCGTCCTTGTTGCCCACATGGAGTACCTGGTCATGAACGCTCTTGTCGACCAAGGTTGAGCCCTTTCGGCTGCAGGCCACCCAGGTGAGCGACGCACAACAAACAACGAGGGCGCACCGAAACATTCTCTGACGTGGGAGCGGAGCCCGTGCGCCGATTGCAGTCGTGATGAAGACGCGCGCGCTCATCAGCGGAGCTGAGATCGTCGGAACTGCGCGCGCAAAGTTATTCATCCGGCATTCGATAGTGCGCGCGGAAACGGCCGTTGGTCGCAAGCCGTTGGCTGCGATATTGTAGGCGCGGGTGAGAGGAAGGCGGGCCAGGTCGAACAGGATTCCTGGGACAATTTCGCGGAGCGCCGCCCCTTGATTTGTCGCCGCGCTCAGAATGAACGTACGTCTCAAGCGCTCGCCTGACCCGCGCACCTCGCTTCTTCAGCGGTGTGTATTCACACAGGAAGTATTTCATCCGAACGCGCCGTCCCCCACGGCATATTTGAACCCGTGATCTTCTCCAGCAGACGAAGCTCCCAGCCGCTCGTAAACGGAATGCGAATAAGCGCGGATATGTATTTCCCCTGTTTCTCCTTTGCGCCACGCAGGTCTAGGTTCCCTGGTCTTCAGTTCCCACGAACCCGCCGCCACGGCTCGACCTGTCATGATGGCGGTTACCCGACCCACCCCCGAATGCTTAAAGCAATGAACCCACTCACCGCACTGCTCCCGCTCGCCGCAGCGCTGACGCTGTCGATCGCATCGACGGCCCACGCTCAAGTCGACCAGGTCATTTTTTCTGACGCCCTGCAGAATGGCTGGGACAACTGGAGTTGGGCCACCGTGAATGTGGCGAATGCCAATCCCGTCCACTCGGGCACACGCTCGATTGCGGTTTCGGCCGCGGGTTACCAAGCCATTTACCTTCATCACGCAAACTTCGATACGACCGGCTATGTGAATCTGTCGTTTTGGATTCACGGGGGCACCACCGGCGGGCAGACCGCTTCAGTGGCCGCTTTGCTCAATGGCACCGCGCAGTTGCCCGTCTCGATCGGTCCGATCCCGGCAAACACCTGGCAGCAGATCGTGATTCCGTTGTCCTCGCTCGGTGCGGCGAACCGCGCTGACTGCAGCGGTTTCTGGATCCAGGAAAATCGAGGAGTCAGTCAGTCGTACACCCTCGATGACATCGCGTTCACCGCCAATCCGGTCCCGGCTTCCGTCAACGTCACCGTGAACGCCAGCTCCGTGTTGCGGACGGTCGACGCCCGTCATTTTTCCATCAACACCGCGATCTGGGACAGCGCGTTCGATACTCCAACCACCATTACGCTGATGAAAGATGCCGGGATCAAAGGTCTGCGCTTCCCGGGCGGTTCCGCGTCAGACGACTATCATTGGGCAACGGGGAAAAATCATTCCGGCACCACCACGTGGGCCACCTCATTCGACGCCTTCGCCCACGTTGCGACGTCCATCGGTGCGTCAGCAGTGTTCATCACGGTGAACTACGGTTCCGGCACGCCACCGGAGGCCGCGGATTGGGTGAGATACTCAAACGTGACCAAAGCATACGGCTTTAAATACTGGGAAGTGGGGAATGAAAATTACGGCACGTGGGAAATGGATCTCAACCCGCGTCCCAACGATCCGGTGACGTACGCCAATCGCTTCAGGGATTATTTCATCCAGATGAAAGCCGTGGATCCCTCGATCAAGGTCGGATTGCCGGTTGTCGTGGGTGAGGACAACAGCGCGAACTACGGGGACGAAGTGGTGACCAATCCGCGGACGGGTGCCTCGCACAGCGGCTGGACGCCCGTCGTGCTCGCGACGCTGCGCAACCTGGGCGTCACGCCGGACTTCATCAGTTATCACTACTACCCCCAGGCACCGGGCGCAGAGGGCGATGCCGGACTGCTCGCCTCGTCAGGCAATTGGGCGGCCGACGCCGCCGATCTCCGTCAGCAACTGACCGATTATCTCGGCACTCCGGCCTCGAACATCGAGATCCTCTGCACCGAAAACAACTCGGTCTACACGATGCCAGGCAGGCAAACCACCAGCCTGGTGAATGGGCTGTATTTGGCCGATAGTTACGCTCAACTCATGCGGACGGAATTCAAGGCCATGGTCTGGTGGGATTGGCGCAACGGTGACGAAACCAACAACAACAACAGCTCCGGCCTCTACGGTTGGCGCAACTACGGGAACTACGGGGTGGTCAACGCAGCCGTTCCATCGAATCCATCCGATCGCTATCCCGCCTACTACGCACTCAAGCTCCTGCAGTTTTTTGCGCGGCCCGGCGACCAGATCGTGACCGCGACAAGCGACTACGTCGGAGTCTCCGCTTTCGCCGCCAAACGCGCCGACGGGAGCGTGAGCGTTCTCCTCATCAACAAACATCCGTCGGCGAACCTGCCGGTGAACATCAGCTTTTCTGGATACACGCACCCGGCGACTGCGTACGTCGCGTCGTACGGCAAGCCGCAGGACACCGGCGCGCAAACGGGATCGGGCTCCGCCGATGTGGCGCAGACGACGCTCGCGACGAGCTTCCCGACGGTGGCATTCACAACCGGCGCGTACTCGATCAATGCGATCTCATTCGCCGCCCCCGTGGTCACACCCCAACCGCCGGCCGCGCCGAGTGGCACGAGAGCGACCACGGCCTCGGGATCGCAGATCAACGTGATCTGGACGGACAACTCAAACAACGAGACATCGTTTGTCGTCGACCGAGCAACGAACGCCACGTTCACCTCCAACCTCGTGACCACCTCGACCGCGGCGAACATCACCGGACTCCAAGCAATGGGACTGAAGACGAATACAACTTATTACTTCCGGGTGAGAGCGGGAAACGCGGCCGGCCTCTCGGCTAATTCGAACGCCGCCAGCGCCCGAACCAAGAATCGCTAAGTTCCGCACGAGCAGGAATCCCTCTGCACCCAGCCCTTCGGCTGGGTTCTTTGTTTTCGCTCGGGCGTGTCTTCAAAAGGATTGTCATCGCGAGGTGCGCCGTGGCGATCCAGCTGATTGCTTGGTCGTCCGCTCTACGGGACTCTTCGCCATCACAGATCTTGAAGCTACGCTCTAGATTGGAGGCGCCGGTACAACGGTCTGCTTGAGGATAAATTTGATCAACCCTCCCGGCTTATGCCGTTGCGGCGTCCACTGGGAGCATCTTTCCTTACGCCGTGATGCCGACGCGCTATGAGAAACTGACAACGCGCCTGCAAAATCATCGGCTGATCGCAATCGTTCTGGTCATTGGCACGATCGTCATCGCGATCTCTACGTTCACTGACTCCACGAAGAACCTCATCGCGCTCTTTTCGAAACCGAGCGCGGAAGACGCACGGATGAAGCTGGCCAGTCTCACGGTACCTTACACACCGGAGGAGTTCGTGGAGAGTGCGGCGCGCGGCGATCTCACCCTTGTGACACTTTTCCTGACCGCCGGGATGGATCCGAACACCGTGCTGGAGGGCGGCCCCACCGCGCTCTTTTTGGCGGCGCGCGAAAATCACCCTCAAGTCGTGGATGCGCTTCTCGCGGCGGGGGCCAGGGTGGTCAACGGAGACAGCAACGGCGTCGAAGCCGCAGCCCAGTCCGGTAATCTCGGTCTCCTGAATCGTTTTCTGAAAACGCCGCCGACCCACGCCGCGTTGAACGAAGCTCTGGTGGTCGCGAAGAATCGCGCGGTCCTTGAGCGGCTGGTGGGCGCCGGCGCAGATCTGAAAGTCGCCGGACCCGAAGCGCTGTTATATGCGAGCGACCCGGAAGCGGTGACGTTTCTCTTCAGTCGTGGTGTGAGTTTGAACGCTAAGGGCGCTAATGGCCGCTCCTTGGTTGAGAACCTCAGTCTCGAACGCGTGAACCTCGACACCCTCAAGATCCTCATCGAACGCCGCGCAGACTTGGATGCACGAGATCAGTCGGGCGATACGCTTCTCATCGCCATGGCTCGGCGGGGTTTCAACCGTGGGACCGAGATGCTACTTGCGGGAAAAGCATCGGTCGACCTGGCCGACGCAACCGGACGAACTCCTCTCTCGTTCGCGTCCGAACTCAAGGGAGCCAAGGGGCTTGAATCCGTGAAACTGCTTTTGGAACACGGCGCGTCGGTTTCGGTGAAGGATTTGAGGGGAAAAACTCCTCTGGTCTACGCGCGGGAAAACGGGAACACCGAGGTCGCGCAACTCCTGGTTGATCGCGGCGCCAAGGAGTGAGTGCGCAGGGGTTCGAACGCCTATCCGCAAAAAATTCCGCGATGTTGGCACTTTTGCGCGACTGTAGATTGCCAGCGGATCTCGCACTACTAGCGTGTGGGCGTGCTACCCCTTCGTTTTGCTGTGCTGGCGATCATTGCGGCAACTCCGCTTGTCGCCGCACCGGCTGCTCCGAATTTCAGCCGCGAGATTCTGCCGATCCTTTCTGACAACTGCTTCGCGTGTCACGGTCCCGATGCGGGCCATCGCAAGGCCAAGTTGCGACTGGACGAGGAAGCCGAAGCGAAGCGCGAACACAGCAGCGGAATCACCGTCGTCCCGGGCAAGAGCGATGAAAGTGAATTGTTCTATCGGATCACCGCGACGGATCCGGAGGAGGTCATGCCCCCGCCGGACAGTCACAAAACACTCACGGCTGCGCAGCGCGAGGTGATCGGACGCTGGATCGACTCCGGTGCGAAATGGGGTGTTCACTGGTCACTCAGTGCGCTCACGCGTCCCGAGACGCCATCGACGCGTGAACCCGGTGCGATCAATCCCATCGACGGCTTCGTTCGCGCCAAACTTCGCGCCGAGAAACTCGTGCCCGCCCGCGAAGCTTCACGCGAAACGCTGATTCGGCGCGTCACCCTCGACCTCACGGGATTGCCGCCAACACGCGCAGAGGTTGCAGCGTACCTCGCCGATCTGAAACCGGGGGCCTATGAGCGCGTTGTCGACCGACTGCTCGCCTCGCCCGCTTACGGCGAACGCATGGCATGGGACTGGATGGAGGTCGCGCGTTACGCCGACACCAATGGCTACCAGGGCGACAACGAACGCACGATGTATCCCTGGCGCGACTGGGTCGTGAAAGCATTCAATGAAAACATGCCGTACGATCAGTTCACGATCTGGCAGCTCGCCGGCGACCAGTTGCCCGACTCGACGGTCGAACAAAAAATCGCGACGGCGTTCCTTCGCAATCACCCGATCAATGGCGAGGGTGGCCGCATTCCGGAGGAGAACCGCGTCGAGTACGTCCTCGACATGACGGAAACAACGGGAACGGCGTGGCTCGGCCTCACCGTCGGCTGCGCCCGCTGTCACGATCACAAGTTCGATCCGATCTCGCAGCGCGACTACTATTCGTTGTCCGCGTTTTTTAATCAGACAGCCGTCGACGGCAGCGGCGGCAGTCCACAGACGAAGCCGGTCATCGACCTCACAACGCTGGAGGAACGCGATCACCTCGCGAAACTCGAAGCGGCACTCGTCGCACCCCGCAACGATCTCGATGCATTGGAAACACAAATCTTCCCGCGCGAGGCGGGACTTCCCGCGTCGAAATCGCCGGCCGCGGCCAAGTACAATACTGAGACGCTGAAAGCGCTCGATCTCTCCGCAAGCAAACGCAACGCCGGTCAACTCGAGTGGATCGCCAAATACGTTGGCGGTGATTTTCCGGAGTACACGAAAGCCGCCACCGCGCTGTCCGAGCAACTGAAGCAACGCGACGTTTATCAGACGAATCTCGTCCGCGTCATGATCATGGAGGACCAGCCGACACCCCGGAAAACATTTGTTCTCAGCCGTGGGCTCTACAGCCAGCCACTCGACGAAGTAACCGCCGCCACGCCCGGCAAACTTCCGCCGCTGCCCCCGGACGTTCCGCACAACCGGCTCGCGCTGGCCCGGTGGTTGATGTCGACCGAAAATCCGCTGACCGCTCGCGTATCCGCGAATCGGATCTGGCAGCTTTTCTTTGGCGTCGGTCTGGTCAAGACCGCCGGGGATTTCGGGGTGCAGGGCGAATTTCCCAAGCAACCTGAGCTCCTGGACTGGCTCGCCACTGACTTTCGGGACTCCGGTTGGGACGTGAAACTCCTCGTGCGCACCATCGTGACGAGCGCCACCTATCGACAGGACTCCCGGCTCGCCCCGGAACTGATGGAGCGGGATCCGGAAAACCGACTCCTCGCGCGCGGTCCTCGCTTTCGCCTTCCTTCCTGGGCGTTGCGGGATCAGGCGCTCGCCGCGAGCGGACTGCTCGTCAACCGTCCGGGCGGCCCGGCGGTCAAACCGTACCAACCGCCCGGCATCTGGGAGGAAGCCACCTTCGGCAAGACCAAGTACGAACCCGATCACGGCGATGCTTTGTATCGCCGCAGTCTCTACATTTTCTGGCGCCGCATCTCGGCCCCGACGATGTTCTTCGACACGGCGGCTCGCACCGTGTGTACCGTGAAACCCTCACGCACCAACACTCCGTTGCACGCGCTCGCGACCCTCAACGACACTACGTACGTCGAAGCCGCACGCGTACTTGCTGATCACGCCTTGACCGCTGACTCCGCCGACCAGCGACGCCTCGACTTCGTCTTTCAGCAGGTGCTCGCGCGCAAACCCGAGTCCGCGGAGGCGAACGTGCTGCTGGGCGGTTTGAAGCGGCAACGCGCGCACTTCGCGGCCGCCCCCTCCACCGCAACGCAACTGCTCAGTGTGGGTGAGTCGAAATCCAATTCTGCCCTCAAGCCGATCGAGCACGCCGCGTGGACTGCTTTGTGTCTCGCCGTGCTCAACCTCGACGAAACCCTCAACAAACCCTGATTTCCATGGACCCACTTCGCGCCCGAGAACACCACATTGCCCGTCGGGAATTCCTGCAGCGCGGCGCCGTCGGGCTCGGCACCGCCGCGCTGGCCTATCTGCTGGGACGAAACGGTTTGTCGGCTGCCGTATCCGCCGTTTCTGGACCAACTGAACCACATCGGTTTGGCGGCTTGCCGGGAGTTCCGCATATGGCGCCCAAGGCGAAACGCGTGATCAATCTCTTCATGAACGGCGGCCCCACCCATGTGGACCTGTTCGATTGGAAACCTCGACTCGCGGCGATGCATGGCAAGCCGATGCCGGACGAGTACCTCGGATCGAAGCGTTTCAGCACCATGACAAGCGCTGCAAAAGGGAAACTCATCCTCGCCCCCGTTGAACCGTTTCAGCAGCACGGCAAATGCGGCGCCTGGGTGAGCGCCTTCCTTCCCCACACGGCGAAGATCGTCGACGACCTCTGCTTCGTGAAGTCGATGCAGACGGACTCGGTCAATCACGCGCCGGCCATCACGTTCATGTTGAGCGGCGGACAACAGCCCGGTCGGCCGACGTTAGGC
>JBDSPT010000195.1:0-9931 GCA_039930205.1 Opitutus sp.
CGGCGAATGCAGTGGCGCTCGAGAAGGTACGATCGGACAAGGTGCGCGAGGCGACCGATGGGTTCGACGGTACTTGGGTCGCGCACCCGGGTTTGGTGCAGACTGCGCTCGATGCGTTTGGGGCCCATATGCGCGGACCGAACCAGCTGCATCGCCTGCACGACGTCACGATCAAGGCCGCCGATCTCCTGGCGCCTCTGCATGGTCCTATCACTGAGAACGGTGTCCGATGGAACATCCACGTGGGCATCCGTTATCTTGAGGCATGGCTCGGAGGCTCCGGCGCGGAGCCGATTCACCATTTGATGGAAGATCTTGCGACGTCGGAGATTTCGCGTTCGCAGCTGTGGCAATGGCTCCGCTTTGGCGCGACACTGGACGACGGCCGCGCGATCACCTTTCCGCTGTACGAACAGTTGTTGCAGGAGGAACTCGCGAGTATCCGCCTGGAGTACGGGGATGCCATCTACGACGGCGGACATTTCAACGAAGCGACAGAACTGTTCATGCGAATGGTGAAGAGTGAAACGTTCGATGAGTTTCTCTCTCTGCCGGCTTACGAACTTCTGCCGTAGAGCCGTGATGAGTCGATTGCTCGCGACCGCATCTGAAATCGTAATGGCTGGAAATTCAAAGCGTCGCGCATGACGACGATCGAAAGCCTGAATTTAGCAGACCGCGCCGAGTTTGTGCGCGCGCTCGGCCACCTGTTCGAACATTCGCCATGGGTGGCGGACCAGACTTGGGATCGACGTCCGTTTCAGGATGTAGCGCATCTGCATCGAGAACTTTGTGCCACGATGTACCGTGCGCCCGTGGACCAGCAACGCGCCTTGATCGAAGCCCACCCGGATTTGGCGGGGCGGCTTGCTCTCGCGGGGAAGCTGACGGCGGAGTCCACGCGTGAGCAGGCGAGTGCCGGACTCGATCGGATGAGCACCGAGGCGATGGAGGCTTTTCAGAAGCTTAACACGGCTTACCGCGACCGCTTCGGATTTCCGTTTATCATCTGCGCGCGGCTCAATGCGCGTGACGCGATTCTTCAGGCGATGCGGTCGCGCATCCACCATTCACCCACTGAGGAGCACATGGCCGCCTTGGTGGAAATCGAAAAGATCGCGGAGCTGCGCTTGCAGGATGTGCTGACGCGCAGTGCAAACTAAGCTCGTCGGGGCTACGGTCATCACCCCATTGTTCCCCAATCCCACATGACTGCCAAACTGAGTACACACGTGCTGGACCTCACCGCGGGATGCCCCGCGGCAGGAGTAAAGATCGAGCTTTGGCGCAGGACTCCGGCGCCGGTCCTGATCAAGACGGTAACTACAAATTCCGACGGCCGAACGGATGCGCCCCTGCTTGCCGGCGACGAAGTGGTGCCGGGTGCCTACGAGATTGTGTTCTTCGCAAAAGGCTATTTCACGGGGCGTGGATTGGAGTGTGTTTTTCTGGAGGATATACCGGTACGATTTTGCATTACTGACTCCAGCGCCAGCTATCACGTGCCGTTGCTGGTGACGCCCTGGTCGTACAGTACGTATCGAGGAAGCTGATGCGGCCGAAGTCTCCTCCTCCCACCGCCGCCGCCCAGGTGCTGGCGGCTCGCCTCGACGAACTGGGTCGAATTACCGACGAACCCGGACGCCTGACGCGCACGTTTTTGTCGCCAGCGATGGAGCGGGCAAATCTGCTGGTCGGCGATTGGATGCGCGAAGCCGGGCTGAAGGTGCGTGAAGACGACACCGGCAATTTGATCGGACGGTGTGAGGCGGGTGCGAACGCACCGCGCAAGCCGAAGACTCTTTTGCTTGGATCGCATCTGGACACCGTCAGAAATGCCGGCCGCTTTGACGGTGCGTTGGGGGTCGTCTTGCCCATCGTCGCGATCGCCGAGCTGCGCCGCCAAGGTATCGAGCTGCCGTTTGCTCTCGAAGTCATCGGATTCTCCGAAGAGGAAGCCGTGCGGTTTTCCGGCGCCTACATCGGGAGCAAGGCGTACACGGGTAAGCTGCGCGCGGCCGATTTGGCGTTGAAGGATGCGCGCGGTCTGACGTTGCAGGAGGTAATCGAGTCGCATTCGGGCCGGGGCTTTATTCTGCCGAAGACAACGCACTCGACCAGCGAGTTGCTCGGTTACTTGGAAGTACACATCGAGCAGGGGCCGGTGCTGGAAGATGAAGGCCTCGCGCTGGGCGCGGTAGCGGCGATCGCGTGTCAGACGCGTGGGCGATTTACGTTCCGCGGCAAAGCCGGACATGCCGGCACCACTCCGATGAATCTGCGGAAGGACGCGCTGGCCGCCGCGGCCGAGTTCATCCTCGCGGTCGAGACGTTTGCGCAGGGCGCGCCGCCGCTGGTTGCAACGGTTGGTACAATCGTGGTGCCAGCAGGTGCAGCGAACGTGATTCCGGGAGAGGCGATCGTATCGCTGGATGTGCGACATCCCGCCGACACGAAATGCCACCGCGCGGTTGCCGCCCTGGTTCGAACGGCGCGCGCCATCGCCCGACGTCGCGGATTGATCGGGGAATGGCAGCCGACGATGCAGCACACCGCGACGCCGTGTTCGCCCGCCCTGACGCAGTTGCTGCACGAGAGCGTCAAGTCGGTGCAAGCGCGTTCGCCTGAATTGGTCAGCGGAGCCGGACACGATGGGGTGGTGATGGCGGCTCAGACATCCATCGCGATGCTGTTTGTCCGCTGTCGCGCGGGCTTGAGTCATCACCCGGACGAATACGTGACGCCTCAAGATCTCGACGTGGCGTTGCGCGCGACGATGGATTTCCTGGTGAGGCTCGCGAAGCGGAAGGGTTGACGCCGGGGCGTGGATGATCGTCCGATGCGTAACTCATGAAATCCACGGCCAAGGCGAAACCTGAAGAGACGGTCAGCCAGCTCGATGTGATCGTGCGTGGTGGGAAACTGGTGACGCCTGAAGGAGTGGTGCGGGCGGATCTCGCGATTCAGCGCGGAAAGATTGTCCGGGTGGCGGCGAGCATCAGGGAACCCGCCGCCACAGTCGTAAATGCGCAGGGCCGATATGTGTTTCCCGGCATCATCGATGCGCACGTGCATTTTAACGAACCGGGTCGGACCGATTGGGAAGGACTGGCCAGTGGCTCTGCTGCGCTCGCGGCTGGGGGAGGCACTTGTTTTTTTGACATGCCCCTCAACTCGGAGCCACCGGTGCTCGATGCGGCTTCCTTCCGTGAGAAGCGCGGGTTGGCCGAGGAGAAATCATGCGTTGATTTCGCGCTGTGGGGTGGATTGGTCCCACAAAATTTAGACAAGCTCGCGGGACTGCGCGATGTCGGCGCGATCGGCCTCAAGGCGTTCATGTGCAACAGTGGCATCGACAGTTTCACTCGCGTCGATCCGAAGGCATTGCGAGAAGGCATGAAGCGGGCGGCCAAACTCGGCATGCTCGTGGCGGTCCATGCGGAGGATGATGAGCTGGCGGCGAAGCTGACGGAAGAGCTCAAGGCGAAGGGCAGGACTGACGCGAAGGCTTATCTTGCTTCACGACCGCTGGAGGTGGAACTCCTCGCCATTCGGCAGGCGTTGGAGTTCGCCGGTGAGACCGGCTGCGCGTTGCACATCGTTCACGTCAGCAGTCCGGAAGGCATCGCCCTCATTCAAGAGGCGAGAATGCAGCGCGTCGACGTCACTGCTGAGACTTGTCCGCATTATCTTTTGCTGAGCGACAGGGACGTCGTGCGGCTTGGACCGATCGCGAAGTGTGCGCCGCCGTTGCGGGACGAAAAGCGGCGTTTGGCGCTCTGGAGCGATCTGCGCGCGGGTCGTATTCAAACGGTGGGTTCCGACCATTCGCCGTCGCTGCCGGAGATGAAGGACTCGAAGAACATGTTCGCGGTCTGGGGCGGGATTGCCGGCTGTCAGCACGGATTTGAGCTGATGTTCTCCGAGGCAAGTGACGCAGGAAAGCTGGAGAAAGACCTCGCGATCTTCGCCGCCGTGCTCGCGCGAAACGTCGCGCGGCGTTTCAGAATCGACGACCGCAAGGGGTTGTTGGCAGCGGGCTTTGACGCGGATTTCTCGCTCGTCCAGTTTGGCGACGAACGGAGGATCGAGGCGGACGAGTTGTGGAGTCGGCATCGGATCAGCGCGTACGTTGGGCAAAAGAGCCGGGCGCGTGTGACGCATACCTACGTGAGGGGCTGTGCGGTGTGGGCGGAAGGTCGATTGACGAACTTGCCTCAACCCGGTCAGTTTCTGGCGCCGACCCGCTAACCAATGAGCATCCCTTACGGTCAGACTCGAACGCACATTGCCCACCGCCACGCGCTGATTGCGCCCGATGGCCATGTCAAAAGCGAGGTGCCGGGTATCAAAGGCGCGGCGACCGTGATCCTGATTAATCCGGCGCTCGGAGCGAATTTCGCCCAACTGCTGGTCACGTTCGAAGCGGGCGGCAGCGCCGCGATGTCTGCGAGTGAAGTTGAGACGGTCGGATATTTCGAGACCGGTGGCGGCGTGGTTGCGGTCGGCGCCACGAAGCAGCGAGTTGCCGCGGGCAGTTACTTCTTTGCTCCTGCTGGCAACAGCTGGTCGATCGCGAGCCCGAGGCGCGGAACGCGGGTGACCCTGTTTCAGAAGAAGTTTGTGCCACTCGACGGAGTAGCGGCGCCGAAAGCGATCATCGGCGACGCGGCGAAGGTGGCGGGTGAACCGTTTCTCGGCGACCCCGATGCGAGACTGCAAGTCCTGCTCCCGAATGAGCCTGCGTTTGATCTCGCGGTAAATATTTTCACTTACCAACCCGGCGCGACCCTGCCGTTCGTGGAAACGCACGTGATGGAGCACGGCTTGCTGATGCTGGCGGGTCAGGGCGTGTACCGACTCGAGGACTCGTGGTATCCCGTCGCGGCGGGTGACGTGATTTGGATGGCGCCGTTTTGTCCTCAGTGGTTCGTCGCCATGGGCAAGCAGCCTGCCAGCTACCTGTACTACAAGGACGTGAACCGCTCCGCGTGGTAGTTTGGCGTTCGCTCGCAGGAACAAAATCGCCTCGCGAGACATGGCCGAAGTGATTTCGGCTGAGCCCGATCCGGTTTGTCACGTATTACGTGACAAGACGTTTTGGGGGAGGGGCTCGTAAGTGAATCCTTACCCCGGCTGACCCGCTTTCGTTTGCCGGGCGCGGAATTTGCTGACACCGATGTTCCATGACAGGCACTTCTTCGGGCACGCCTACGGCGGAGAGCTCATCCCAGTTCGAATTCTCGCTCAACGGCACGGTGGTGCGCGTTGAGAACATCGCGGCGACGACGACCTTGTTGCACTGGTTGCGGGAGACCGGCCGAACGGGGAGCAAGTGTGGATGCGACGAGGGTGACTGCGGGGCGTGCACCGTGGCGCTCGTGGATCGCGACGCTTCCGGCGAGCCAACCTATCGCGCCATCAACAGCTGCATCGCGCTCCTGCCGATGTTCGCGGGTCGAGAGGTCGTGAGTGTCGAAGGTCTCGCAAACGGTGAGGTGCTCCATCCCGTGCAAAGCGGAATGGTCGAGCACTACGGGTCACAATGCGGCTACTGCACCCCGGGTTTTGTCGTTTCGATGTTTGAGGGCTATTATCGGCCCGACCTAAAAACGCCCTGCCAGATCAACGACCAGCTTTGCGGCAACCTGTGCCGTTGTACCGGATACAGGCCGATCCGTGACGCAGCGCTGGCGGTGCTTGCGCAGCGCGAGAGCAACGATCAAGCGTTGGCCCTGTCCTCGGATCCTTTCCGCGCACGCTTGCGGCAGCCCGTCGGCATGCCGCCACCGGTCCGGTACTCGGCCAAGGGCGAATCGTTTTATCGGCCGGGCACGCTGGAGGAGCTCCTGGAACTGAAACGCGGGATCCCGGCGGCCAAGCTGGTCGCGGGTGCGACGGAGATCGGCGTCGAGCTGAACAAGAAATTTCAACCGTTCCCCGTGTTGATCTCAGTGGAAGCAGTGCCCGAGCTCATTCAAATCTCGAATACGGCCGAGGAATGGCGGATCGGAGCGGGTGCGACGTTGACGACGGTCGAAGAAGCTCTGGCGGGCGAGTTTCCTTCGGTCGCCAAAATGTTTGCGCTGTTTGCCGCACGACAGATCCGGAATCGCGCGACATTGGGCGGGAATTTGGTCACGGCATCACCCATCGGCGATGGCGCGCCCGTGTTGATGACGCTCGACGCTTCGGTGGTGCTGGTGAGTGCCAGCGGCGAGCGCGTAGTGCCGCTCAGTGACTTTTTCACTGCGTACCGTCAGACTCAATTGCGGGCGGATGAGGTGATGAAAGAAGTGGTCCTGTCGCGAAAAGGGCCTGGGGCGGGCCTCACGCGACGAGTCGATTTTCTGAAGGCGTCGCATCGTCGTGAACTGGATATCAGTATCGTTGCCGGAGCGTTCCGCGTCGATTGTGCGGCGGACGGCGTCGTGCGGGACGCGCGCATCGCCTACGGTGGGGTCGCGGCAATGCCGGTGCGTGCGCTCCGTGCGGAGAAGGCTTTGGTCGGTCAAACCCTGGCTGCCGCGGCAGACGAGGTGAGGCGAATTCTCGCAAGCGAGTTTACGCCGATTGATGACGTGCGGGGAAGCGCGGCGTACCGTCGAGGCGTGGTCGTCGCGTTGTGGGAACGATTCCTCTCCGGAGAAGCGAGTGAGGCTTCCGAGCCGGAACCGACGTTCACGCCGGGAACGGCTTGGGAGATTTCGAGCAGTTCGAAAGCGCTCCGACATGAAAGTGCCGTGGGCCACGTGACGGGACGTGCTCTTTACGTCGACGATATCGCTGCGAAGCGCCCGATGCTGCAGCTTTGGCCAGTGATGGCACCGCACGGACGTGCGCGCATCCTCAATCGTGATACGACGAAGGCGCGGGCGCTGCCCGGAGTGGCGGCGGTGCTCATGGCCGAGGATGTGCCCGGCCACAACAACGTGGGCGTCTCGCGGCATGATGAGCCTCTGTTTGCGACCGACGAAGTCAGTTACCACGGGCACATCGTCGCAGTCGTCATTGCTGACACGCTCGAAACGGCGCGAAAAGCGGCTGCTTTGGTTGAGGTCAATTACGAGCCGCGGGCGGCGATTGTCTCCGTGCCGAACGCGATCGCCGAGCAGAGCTATCACACGGAACCGCGCGTTCTGCGGAGAGGCGATGCTGCGACGGCACTGACACTGTCGCCGAGCACACTCGCCGGCGAATTCAGTTTCGGTGGCCAGGAGCATTTTTATCTCGAGACGCAAGCAGCGTGGGCGGAGGCCGGGGAAGACGGCGATGTGACGATCATGTCGTCCACCCAGCACCCGTCGGAAATTCAGACGATCGTAGCGGAGGTGCTGCACCTGCCGCGCAATAAAGTCGTGGTGCAAGCTCCGCGCATGGGCGGCGGTTTCGGCGGGAAGGAAACGCAGGGCAACACTCCGGCGGCACTCGTGGCTTTGGCTGCGCTGAAAACTGGCCGGCCAGTTCGCGTGCAATTTGATCGTGACGTCGACATGACGCTGACGGGAAAAAGGCATCCGTTCTGGTCCAAGTTCGAAGTCGGCTTCGACGATCAGGGACGGCTGCTCGCGGCCCAGGTCGAACTCATCTCGGATGGCGGTTGGTCCCTCGACTTGTCGCAGCCCGTTTTGGATCGAGCGCTGTTTCACCTGGACAACGCCTACTACATTCCGGCCGTCCACTTCGCTGGCCGCGTCGCGAAGACGAACGTCGCGTCGAATACGGCCTTTCGCGGATTCGGCGGCCCGCAGGGGATGTTGGTGATCGAGGAAATCATTGACCGGGTGGCGCGTGCGTTGGGACTTCCGCCGGAAGTCGTGCGCGAACGAAATCTTTATCGTGGAACCGGCGAGACGAACACGACGCACTACAAGGAAGAGATCGGCGACAATCGCCTGCAGAAACTCTGGCGGATGGCGCTCGATCAATCGGCGTTCGCCGAACGTCGCGCGCAGGTGAACTCCTGGAACGCGAGCCATCCGCGCGTGAAGCGTGGACTCGCAATTACGCCGGTGAAATTCGGAATTTCATTCACGCTGACTCACTACAACCAAGCGGGTGCGCTGGTGCATCTCTACCAGGATGGCACGGTGCAGGTGAACCACGGTGGCACAGAGATGGGCCAGGGTCTGCACACCAAGATCCTCGGCGTCGCGATGCGGGAGCTGGGAGTGCCCTCGGATCGTATCCGCATGATGCGCACGAGTACGGACAAAGTTCCGAACACGTCTGCCACGGCGGCCTCGAGCGGAGCGGACCTTAATGGAGCGGCGGTGGCGGCTGCCTGCGTAACGCTGAGGGAGAGACTGGAGCCCGTGGCGCGGAAGTTATTGGAGAGAGTAGCGGGCGAGGTGCAGAAGGAGGCCAAGGTCGTTTTCGCGGAGGGCGTGGTGCGCTGGCACCCGATCACGCTCGCGGCGACGGGCAGGACGGCGGAGGTTACCTTTGCCCAGGTGTGTCAACAGGCCTACGTTGAGCGCGTGAGCCTGTCGGCGACGGGTTTCTACAAGACGCCCGGAATCTTTTGGGATTGGGCGAAGGCCGAGGGACGACCCTTCGGTTACTTCGCGTGCGGTGCCGCGGTGAGTGAGGTCGAAGTGGACGGCTACACGGGCATGAGCCGTGTGCTACGCGTCGACATCGTTCACGACGTGGGTGATTCGCTGAATCCTGGCATCGATCGTGGTCAGATCGAAGGCGGGTTCGTGCAAGGCATGGGTTGGCTGACCAGCGAGGAATTGAAGTGGGATGCGAAAGGCAGGCTGCTCACGCATAGTGCGAGCACGTATCAGATCCCCGCGATCAGTGATGCGCCGATGGAGTTCAACGTTACGTTGCTTCCCGATGCGGCCCAAACAGGGACGATCCACAGCAGCAAAGCAGTCGGTGAACCGCCGCTCATGCTCTCGATCTCCGTGCGCGAGGCGATTCGCGACGCTGTCGCGGCCGTCGGCGTAACCGGCGGACAAGTACCGTTGCCCTCGCCAGCCACGGGCGAAGCGGTGTTCTTGGCGATGAAAGCGCGGCAACGGTAGGACTGGTCGGATGGCTGGGATGAGGCTCGCGGCGAGAGCGTCGACTCGAACAACGGGCCTTCCCGGCTTTCATTCTGAGACTGAGAACCAACGCCGAGCCCGCTCGGAATGAAAGGAAGAGAGGGCCGCGTTTGGGACATTCCCGGGGGATGAAATCAACGTGGCGGCTACACGGAAAATGCACGCCCCAGCTTGATCCGAAACGTGTCGTTTCGCCCTCGTTCCGAGCCTCGGGCTAATACTTTGTGAAACTCTGTTTTTAAGAAACGGCAGAGAGTTTTCGTTGGAGATAAATCGTGCGTGCCGATTTGGGGAGAGCCGTGGTGCGAGCACCTCGGCCTCTTCAATGACTTCCCGATTTCGCCACCATTTCAGACCGCTTGCGGTGGGCATGTGGCTGGTGGTGATGGGTACGAGTTCGTACGCGAAGGGAACAAGAGATTTTATCGCGCAGTATCTGAGTGCGGGTGCGCCGGACACGGCGTTCTTGGAGGACATGCAGCAGCGTGCGGTCCAGTACTTCGTCGAGCAGACGGATCCCGATTCCGGGCTGACACGCGATCGCGCGCCGGCCGATGGAGGCGACAGCGCTTTTCCGGCGAGCATCGCCGCAACGGGATTCGCGCTGACCAGCTGGTGCATCGCCGATGCACGCGGGTGGCTTCCGCCCGGAGAATCACGCCAACGCGCGTTGCGGACCTTGAAGTTCGTGGCCGAAAACGTCGCACACGAACACGGCTGGCTCTATCACTTCGTCTACGTGCACACGGGGGAGCGCGCATGGCGATGCGAGGCATCGACGATTGATACGGCGCTTTTTCTGAAAGGTGCACTCAGCGCACGGGAGTACTTCGACGATCCGGAAATTCGGAAATGGGTCGATTTCATCTACGCGC
>JBDSPT010000196.1:0-2657 GCA_039930205.1 Opitutus sp.
CTCATTTCTCACTCCCCTGCTCGCCCAGCGGGGCGATAGCCCGGCTGAAATTCAGGCACCGGTGCCGGCTCATTGGACGATCCCGCCCTCTCCGGTTCTCACCTCGGAGGAGGAACTCGGAACCTTCAAGGTGGCGCCGGGCTTCCGCGTTGAGTTGGTCGCGGCGGAGCCTCTGATTGGTGATCCGGTAGCGGCTGTATTTGGGCCGGATGGACGACTTTGGGTCGTCGAAATGCGCAGCTACATGCAGGATATCGACGGCACCGACGAGCAAGCGCCGATTGGCGACGTCGCCGTACTCGAAGACACCGATGGCGACGGGCGCTTCGACAAGCGAACCGTGTTCCTCGATCACCTGGTCATGCCTCGCGCCGTCTCGCTCGTCGGCGACGGAGCTCTGGTGGCAGAACCTCCGCATTTATGGTTTGCGCGGGATACGAACGGCGACGGGGTGGCTGACGTCAAAACGGAGGTCGCGTCCAACTATGGTGGAACGGGAAATCCCGAACATATGGCAAACGGATTGGTGTGGATGATGGACAACTGGATCTACTCTGCCAACCACACCGACCGATACCGATTTGTGGGCGGAGATCATTTCCTGACGGAGCCAACCATTACGCGGGGACAATGGGGCATCACGCAGGACGACCGCGGGCGCATCTATTACAACAGCAACAGCGATCCTCTGCGTCTCGACGTCGTTCCTTCGGCTTACTTCAGCCGAAATCCAAATCTGAAATCACCACGTGGAATCAACTTCCAGGTTGCGCCCGCCGATCTTCCCACGTGGCCGGGACGCATCACTCCAGGCGTGAATCGCGGGTACAAGACTCTGCGCTCCGACGGAACTTTGCCCGCAGTGACGGCGGCCTGCTCGCCGGTCATCTATCGCGGAGGAGTATTTCCCGAGGAGTTCGCGGGTGACGCGTTCATCTGCGAACCATCAGGAAATCTGGTGAAGCGTATCCGGATCTCGGAGCGCAACGGTCTGACGGTCGGCCGCAATGCCTATGAGGGCGCGGAGTTCCTCACGTCGACCGACGAACGGTTTCGTCCGGTCAGCATCTACAACGGTCCGGACGGAGCACTTTGGGTGATCGATATGTATCGTGGAGTTATCCAGCACCGAACGTACGTGACCAGCTACCTGCGCGCGCAGGTGAAGTCGCGTGGGTTGGAGGAAGGCCGGGGGCTGGGCCGAATCTGGCGAATCGTGCCACAAACGATGCCAGTGCGTCCGGCAGCGCCGAATCTGGCGAAGGCTTCGACCGCTGAGTTGGTGACGCAATTGTCCGATCGCTCGGGTTGGGTTCGGGACACAGCGCAACGTCTTCTGGTCGAGCGCCGTGATTCGTTGGCCGTGCCGGCGCTCCAGTCCGTCATTCGTCACGCCGATGCGTCGGCCTTGGCGAAGCTCCATGCGCTATGGACGCTCGACGGAATGGATGCGCTTGATCGGGCGTCCGTTCTCCTTGGCTTGAAAGACGGCGACGTGACGGTCGCGACGGCGGCGATGCGTGTTGGGGAACGCTGGCTTCGCAACGCGAACGATGCGGAAGTTTTCGAGTCGATCACCTCGTTCGGAAGCGGAAGTTCCGGCGCCCCTTCGTTGATTCTGCAGCAGGCGTTGAGCCTCGGAGAGTCGGCGTCGCCCCGGAAACTGGACGCGTGGTTGAGAATCGCAGAGGCGTACGGACAACAACCGTTCGTGGCTGATGCGATTACCAGTGGCCTGGCTGGATCGGAAGCGCGATTCATCGATCTCGCGACAGCGCAACCCGACGCGGGCAATGCGCGTCCCGTGACTGCGGCGGCGGTGCGCTCATTGCTCAACGCGAATGACGCGGCGTCGATGCTGCACGTTTTCGAACTCGCCAACGTTACGGAAGCGACGTGGGTGCGTGAGGCGGTGCTGGACGGAATCGAAGCGTTTCTGCCGCGTAGAGCCGATGGGAAAACGGTATCGGCGAACCTGGCCGTCGAGCCGACGCCGCTCATCGCGCTGGCCGCACGCGCGGATGTGCCGGAAAGCGTGCGGGCGGGAAAACTACTGGGGACACTGCGCTGGCCTGGGAAGCCTGGGGAAGTCGCCCGGGCCGCCGCGTTGACGCCGAACGAGACGGTCCTGTTTGAACATGGCAGGGCGCAGTACGCGGCGCTCTGTGCGAACTGCCATCAACCCCAAGGCCAGGGTCTGGTCGGGCTGGCTCCACCTTTGGTAAATTCCCGGTGGGCGCTGGGAGCGAGTGAGCTGGCCGCCAGCATCGTGCTGTGCGGCAAGGAGGATGAGGGCAAAGTCATGCCGTCCCTCAAAGGCATTCTCGACGACCAGTCGATTGCGGCGGTGTTGACGTTTGTGCGGCGTTCCTGGGGCCATGACGCGGCGCCCGTGCACATCGAGACCGTGATGAAGGTGCGCGCTGAAACGTCGAGTCGGACCGAGCCTTTTCACGAGCCGGAATTGGTGGAAATAGCGCAGAGCTCGGAAAAATCGGTTCGATAACGAACGGGTCGGCAAACCCTTGCCGAAGCTTGCACCGGATCGCCTCCGGGGCACGTTGGCGGCCATGAACACGCGTACTTTCGGCCGAACCGGTCGTGTCGTCGGAGAAGTGGGACTTGGAACCTGGCAGATCGGTGGAGGCTGGGGAACC
>JBDSPT010000197.1:0-5309 GCA_039930205.1 Opitutus sp.
ACGATTAGTAGACTAACGAGCGTCACCAAAATCCCGCCAGCGCCGCTTACCAGATGGGCGTCGAACCATTGCTTGATGCTGCCGCCGACGATCCGATTCGCGACGCCGTAGAAACTCAGCACGGACGACGCGAGGTACAGAGTGATCGGGTTCATCCCAATCCACACGAACGGCTGGCACCAGGTGCGATGCTGCCGCACGTCGACCACATAGTAGAACAGCGCGAGCAACAGGAAACTCCAGCCGCCGGCCACCAGCACGTACGATGACGTCCAAATCTTTTTGATAACGGGAAACTGCAGATTCCAGAGCCATCCGACCGCGAGACAGACGGCTCCGGCGATCAGGAGCTGCTGAAGCTTGCGGCGGTCGGACGCATCCGCTCTTTGGAGACACAGTCCGGCGAAGACTCCGAGCAGGCACGTGCCGATCGCAGGCAACGTGCTAAGCAAGCCTTCCGGATCGTAGTAGCCGTCGTGCATCGCGCCGGGGAGAAAACGGAAGTCGAGATGATCGGCGAGATTCAGGCCGGGATCGAAGCGGCCGGTGACGGTTGTGGTCGTGGCATCGTACAGCGCCTGGACCGGTGCGCGCTCCGGCACCTTGCGAGACGTGAGCGGAACGCCGGGCAAACGTTCGACGAGCAGGTGGCGCTCGAGCTGGAAATCGCGGATGGGGACGAACGTCATCAGTGCCCAGTAGCCGAGCAGGAGAGCCACGCCGGCCGCGGCGAGCTGGCGAGGTTTGCAGAAGCAGAACAGGAGGGCGGTGGCGGCGTACGCCAAAGCGATGCGTTGCAGCACACCCGCCATGCGCACATCCGGCCAGGCGTGCGACAGACCGCCATTATAGAAAATGCCGAGTACGAACAAAATCGCGGCGCGTCGCAGAATGCGTTTCACCACCGTCGCTCGCGGAGTGCGGGCAAGCGACTGCGTGAGCGAAAATACGAGCGACACGCCCACGATGAACACAAACAGCGGGAAGATGAGATCGTAGAACGCGAAGCCGGCCCACTCCTTGTGCTCCAGTTGGTCAGCGATGGCGCGGATGGGGCGGGACTGGCTGAGCGCGCCGAGAGCAACCACGAGTGAGTCCGCGCCCAGGATCCAAAACATATCAAAACCGCGCAGTGCATCGAGCGACACGAGCCGGCTGGGTGGGGTAAGCTGAGCCGAAGTGGACATGGCAGAAGAAAAAGGACGATGTGTGGTTCCGGCTCCATCGAGCCCGAAGTCGCGTTCCAACGGAAGGAGAAATCCACTCGTGGTTGTCATCGCGAGAGCAGGGGCGAGCGGATGAGATGCGGTCCGGTCTGTACTCTGGCGCGTTCGGGGTTTTGTCTTTGGGCATGGCCGTACCTGATACGTTTACCCCCTCCCGGTTCGAACACGTTCCCATCTCTGTTCACGAAAGCAGCAACGAGGCCTCGCGGACCGTTGCCCAGGAAGTCGCGGCGCTGATCCGCGCGCGTCAGGCTGGGCGCCGTCAGGTCGTGCTTGGGTTGGCCACGGGTTCGACGCCCCTGAGTTTTTACGCGGAGCTGGTGCGGTTGCATCGCGAAGAAGGACTGAGTTTCGCGAACGTGATCTCTTTCAACCTCGACGAGTACTACGGGCTGAGCCCTGAGCATCCGCAGAGCTATCATCACTTCATGCGGACACATCTGTTCGACCACATCGACATTCCTGCCGACGCGGTTCACGTGCCGGACGGCAGGGTGCCAGCTGCGGGAGTGGATGCGCACTGCCGCAGGTACGAGGAGCAGATCCGGGGGGCGGGCGGAATCGATTTTCAAATCCTCGGCATCGGTCGTACGGGTCACATCGGCTTCAACGAACCGGGCAGTCCGCGTCGTTCGCGCACGCGGCTGGTCACACTTGATCCTCTCACGCGGCGCGACGCCTCAGGTGATTTTGGTGGCGAAGAGCAAACACCTCATTACGCGATCACGATGGGCGTGAGGACCATCATGGAGGCGCGGCAAGTCGTGCTGATGGCGTGGGGCCAACACAAGGCTGGCATCGTGCGCGAAGCGCTCGAAGGGCCGATCACGCCGCAAGTCACCGCTTCGTTCCTGCAGGAACATGATCACTGCCGCTTCGTGCTGGATGCGACCGCGGCGGGTGCGCTCACCCGATTCCGCGCGCCGTGGTTAATCGGGCCGCTGGAGGATCAAGGACTGGATTGGGACGACCACATGACGCGTCGCGCGATTCTTTGGCTGTCGGCGCATAAGAACAAAGCCGTGCTGAAACTCACGGACGAAGATTACAACGAGTCGGGCCTGCAGGATCTGTTGCGCGTGCACGGATCGGCGTACGACGCGAACCTCGCAGGCTTTTACCAGATGCAGCACACGATCACGGGCTGGCCCGGGGGTCGCGACCCGGCGCGGACCAAGCCGGGCGATGCGCCGGTCAGACCGCTGCGCGCGAGTTCGTCGAGCGTGTTTCCGAAACGGATACTGGTGTTGTCGCCGCATCCGGACGACGACGTGATCTCCATGGGCGGTACGTTGTGCCGTCTGGTGGAGCATGGCCACGAAGTTCACGTCGGGTATCAGGTATCCGGATCGAATGCGGTATCGGATGAGTCCCTTTGGCGCTTGGTGCTGTTTGCCCGTGAGGCGGGGCTGGCGTCCACGGGGGCGGGGGAGCCAGTGGCGCCTGCGATTGAGGCGTTCGGGAAGACGGGAGTGTTACCGGCCTCGCCGCAGGTCACGCGTTGGAAAGGCCTTGTGCGGAAGCACGAGGCGATTGCCGCCGCGCGTATTTGCGGGGTGGCGACGGAGCGGCTGCATTTCCTGGATCTGCCGTTTTATCATGCAGGCACGGGCCGGCGGCGGCAGCTCAGCGCGGAGGACGTGAACCGGATGGGGGCGTTGTTGGACCAAGTGCAGCCGCATCTGATTTTTGCGGCGGGCGATCTGGACGATCCACATGGAACGCACCTGTTGTGCCTGCGGGCGCTGGCGGAGGCGCTGAAGCAATCGGCGCGATCGAGCTGGTATGGTTCGGCGGAGCTCTGGCTCTATCGCGGAGCGTGGGCGGAGTGGGAAGCGGACGAAATCGACATGGCCGTGCCACTGAGCCCGCAGGAAGTCCTGCGGCGTCGCCGCGCGATTTTTCGGCACGAAACGCAGAAGGATCAGGCGCTGTTTCTCGGGGGCGATCGACGGGAATTCTGGCAGCGGACCGAGGATCGCAGCCGATTGCTGGCGGAGCGTTACAACGCGCTCGGTTTGGCGGAGTACGAGGCGATCGAAGCGTTCAAGCGCCACACGCCTGACGAACTCGTCCGCACCATCACGCGGTGAGCGTAAAACGAAGGTAGCAGACGGTAGCGCTCACCGTCTCCGGCCGGCCGTGGCGCGAGCGCGCTCTAATAAGCGATGGAGCCGCGCTCGTGAGAGCAGGGATGTCCGGGAGAGGGAGACGCCAGTCCGGGTGCTCACGGGCGTGGCTGCACCATTGCTCAATTTGCGCGAGTGCCATCACAATTTTCCCATGCACGCCGAATCGATGTTGCTCCACGCTTTTATTTACCTCCTGGCAGCCGTGGTCTCCGTGCCGCTGGCGAAGCGGTTGGGGCTTGGTTCGGTGCTCGGCTATCTGCTGGCAGGCGTGTTGATCGGACCTCACGTGCTCAGCCTCGTGGGCGGGCGTTCGGGTGACGTGATGCACTTCGCCGAGTTCGGCGTCGTGATGATGCTGTTTCTTGTCGGGCTCGAATTGCAGCCAGCGTTGCTCTGGAAGATGCGCGCCCGGCTGTTCGGTCTCGGTGGGTTGCAGGTAGCGGGGACAGCGGCGGTCATCGCCGCGATCGGTTATGCACTCGGGCTTGGCACACGGGTGCCATTCGCCGCAGGTCTGATTCTCGCGATGTCGTCGACGGCCATTGTGCTCCAATCGTTGCAGGAGCGCGGCAAACTCAAAACGCCCGGAGGCGAGGCGGCCTTTGCGGTCCTGCTCTTCCAGGACATCGCGGTGATTCCGATCCTCGCATTGCTGCCCCTGCTGGCGATCGCGGGCAAGGGCGGGTCCATCGATCCGGCAACCGCGACGGGAATCGCGCGACTTCCTGGCTGGGCTCAAGCGTCGGTGATCGTGGCGGCGGTTGTCGGCATCGTGTTGATCGGCCGCTACGTGGTGAATCCGCTGTTCCGGGCGATCGCGAAAACGGAGATCCGGGAACTATTCACGGCCGCGGCGCTGCTGTTGGTGATCGGTGTATCGCTGCTGATGCAGATGGTGGGTCTGTCGGCCGCGTTGGGCACCTTCGTCGCGGGCGTGGTGCTGGCCAACAGTGAGTATCGCCACGAGTTGGAAGCGGACATCGAGCCCTTTAAGGGCCTCCTCCTCGGACTGTTCTTCATCACGGTCGGCGCCGGCATCGATTTCGGACTCATGCGAGAGCAACCCGGATTGATCGCACAACTCGTGCTCGCTCTGCTCGCGATCAAGTTCGTCGTCTTGCTCGTCCTCTCGCGTATCTTCAAACTCGCTACGCCGGATGGGATGCTCTTCTCGTTTGCTTTGGCGCAGGGTGGCGAGTTTGCGTTCGTGTTGCTTTCCTTTGTGGTCGACCACCGCGTCCTGACTCGCGCTGAAGCCGAGCCCTTGGTGGCGGCAGTCGCGCTGTCGATGGCGGTGGCGCCCCTGCTGTTTGTGTTCAACGAGCGTATCGTTCAGCCGCGGTTCTCCCGGCCGCGAGGACCGGCGCGGGAACCCGATGTGATCGATGGGGGCGACAATCCCGTGATCATCGCGGGCTTCGGCCGATTCGGGCACGTGGTGGGCCGGCTGCTCCGGGCGAATGGCGTGGGGACGACGGTCCTCGATCTGGATGCCGATCAGGTCGAGATTGTTCGCCGACTCGGGATGAAAGTTTTCTATGGCGACGCGACGCGGCTCGATTTGCTCCACGCGGCCGGCGCGGCGCGGGCGAAAACGATCGTGATTGCGATCGATGGCGAAGACAAGGCCGTGCAGCTGGTCGAGCTGGTGCAGAAGAACTTTCCGAAGTTGAAGATCTTCGCGCGGGCCGTGGGGCGCGTTCACGCGTACGAATTTCAGAAGCGCGGGGTGATGACGTTCTACCGGGAGACCTTGGGGAGCTCGCTCGATTTGGGAGTGGATGTGCTGCGTGACCTGGGAATGCCGCTGCAACAAGCGGAGCGCGCGGCGCAGATCTTCAAGAAGCACGACGAGCAGAGCGTCCGTGAGCTCGCGAAGTTCTGGGAGGACGATGAGACCTACTTCAAGAACGCGCGGCAGAATATCGAAGCCTTCGAGCAGATGTTCGCG
>JBDSPT010000198.1:0-11104 GCA_039930205.1 Opitutus sp.
GCTCGAAACTGTTCGCTGCGTGACGGCATAAGTGAACTCATTCGCGCCACTCAGAGGCGCTGATCAAGTCAGGGCTCGTCGATGAATACGAGGACACCCGTTGCGTTGTCCGGGCCGCCACGTCGGACCGCAAGCGTGACGATTTCCCGAAGCACTTCTTCAGGTTCGCCCTCTTTGGCGATTAGCTGCGCGAGCTCGTCATCTCTGACCATGCGGGTCACGCCGTCTGTGCAAAACAAGTAGCGATCACCGGCACGGAGGGTACGTTCAATGACATCCACCTCTGGTGAACCCGGCTGCCCCATGCATCGGGTCAGGGCGTTTCGGTTCGCTTCGTGATAGTAGATGACTTCGCCTTTCGCGCGACGCATCCGAGCCTCGTTCTCGACTGAGTGATCGTCAGTTAGCTGCACGAATTCGCCCGGACGCCAGGCGTAGCAGCGCGAGTCGCCGACATGCGCGAGGTTGAGCTTTTTATCGGCGATGTAAGCAAAGGTCAGCGTCGATCCGATACCCATGACTGGGCTGAGAGTTGCCCCCAGTTGATGGATGACATCGTTCGCGTTCAGCACGATTGCAGTCAGGTTCGGCCGTGCGCCTTCGGGAGTTTGCTTCATCCCCTCCAAGACGTGATCAACGGTGCCTTGCGCCGCCTCGCTTCCGCCGGGAAGTCCGCCGACGCCATCTGCAACTCCGAACAGCATCAAGGTCGTGTCGTGCAACAATCGATCTTCATTCTTCCTTCGCACGCGACCGATGTCGGAGAGTGCGGCTGAGCGGAGTAGCGTCATGAAGAGACGAACGTACCGGAACCGACGTTAGGCGAAAGGACGAAATCGCTCTTCGCGATCAGTGCGCGTCATTCGCGTGAAATCAGGTTGCGGTAAGCAGTCGAGAAACAGTCGGCCGTAAGTTTTTTGCACGACGCGCGAATCCAGGATCGTGATGACACCCCGGTCGTTCGCCGTCCGAATCAGCCGTCCGATCCCTTGGCGGAACTTGATTAACGCATCGGGCAACGTGAGCTCGTTGAATGGATTTCCGCCCTGCTCGCGAATGTGATCGCATTTGGCTTCGGTAATCGGGTGAGTGGGTGGGTCGAAGGGCAGGCGAGTCACGATGACTTGCGAAAGCGCCGCTCCAGGAACGTCGACACCCGTCCAAAAACTATCCGTTCCGAAAAGGACGGCGTTTCCGAGCTCGCGCATCTGATTCGCGAGCTCCGTCCGTGAAAGCTCTGCACCTTGCATCATGAACGGGCGTTGTGCGTCGCGGTAAACAGGTTCGAGCGTCGTGGCCACGGCGCGCAGATCGGTGTAACTCGTGAAGAGCACGAGTGAGCCGCCGGAGACGCATTCGGTGCAAAAACGAATGTAATCGGTGAGAACGTCGATCGCCAGACGTGCTTCTTGCGGCGAGGGCAGCGGCACGTCCGAAGCGACAAACACGCGCATGTTTCGCTCGAAATCGAAGGGCGATTTCACGATGACAGCGCGCGCGTCGTCCGCGCCGATGCGTGCCGCAAACGGCTCGATGGTTCCGCCCATGGCGAGCGTGGCGCTCGTGCAAATCACGCTCGTCCCACAGCCGAAGAGATGCTTGCGCAATTCCGGCGCGACGTCGATGGGCGCACTTCGAAGCGTAATGATCGTTTGCTTACGGCCACTTCGTTCGGCCCAGTAGACATGACCTTTGTCGCCCAGCGTGAGCCACTCGGTGATGCCGGCCTGAAGGCTCTTCACGCGCTGCTTCTGCTCCAACAGTTCATCGCGTTCGCGCCCTTCCTCCAGTTTGTCGGCCAGCTTCCCAATGAGCCGGACGAGCGCGCCCAATGGTCCGTCCAACGTCGGCTCAGCCACACCCTCCTCGCGCACTCGGACAATCGGCCGTTGCGCGAGCAGCGTGCTCCCGATGAAATCAAAGAACTGATGTGAAGCGTCGAGGGCATCGAGCACGAGCTGTTGAACTTCAGCGCCACCGAACTTCCGAAATAGCCCGCGTTTCGTTCGCGGATTGAACAGGTATTTGAGTGCGCGATCGACTCCGTAGCTGGAGAGCGACAATCCGAAATTATCCGTCGCTACCTCAGGCACGGTATGGGCCTCGTCGAGGACGACAAAATCGTCGGCGAACAAAACCCCACGCGTGTCGGTGGTCGCGCCATTGGCCTGTGCTCCGCCGGAGCTGATGAGCGCGAAGAGCAACGCGTGGTTTACGATCACCAGGTTCGCCGACCGCATGCGCGCACGCGCTTTTTGATAGAAACATCTTTGCCCGTCGCAGTGTTTGCGGGAACACGATGACGAATCGGCATTGATCGCGTCCCAAACTTCGGGACGCGGCGGCGGTTTCAACTCATGGCGGATGCCGGTATCAGTCGTATCCGCCCAACTCGCGATCCGTTGGAGCTCGTCGTAATCGGCATCGGCGAAGAGGCTCGCCCGATCGGCCAGAGCATGGCTCAGCCGGGTGGTACAAAGGTAGTTGGATTTCCCCACGAGAACGGCCGACTTGAAGTCAGCGTAGCGCTCGAGCTCGGCTGACGCCTTGAACAAGCGGCGGCAGATCGGCAGATCTTTGGTTTCGAGCTGTTCCTGCAGTGAGATCGTGTGAGTGGAGACGATCAGTTGCCGTGACTGGTCGATTGCATGAATCAGACCGGGGACAAGATAAGCGAGCGATTTGCCGACCCCGGTGCCCGCTTCGAACAACAAAGGCGCATCGTCACGCATCGCTGCGGCGACGGCACGCGCCATTTCCTCCTGCTGCGGACGATGTTCCAATGCGAGCGCGTCATGGAGCCAGCCGCCTTCGCAAAAAATCTGCCCCGCCAGTTCGGGTGCGCGGCTGAACCTCGGCGGCGGAGGAGCGGAGTCGGTGTCATCGCGAAGGCCGATCATGGAGAACGGGCAAGCAATGAGCCGCGTCGTAGTGGCGCAAATGAATTTGCGCCTTGGCAGAGCGTGAACTGACTCAACGCCTTGAAGGCTGCAGACGCAACGCAGGTAAATTGGGTGGAGGAGCTCGCGAGTTTTTTACGCGAGCAGCCTCAGATCAGTGCCGTTCGGATCGATCCGGGTGCTCATCGCGTGTCGCTCGCGACGATCGGGCCGGTGGATGTCGATGATCTTGAAGCGAAACTCGCCGAAACGATTGCGGGAGTGGAGGCACGACTCGCCGCGGAAGCGCCGCTGAAAGCTCCGGCCGGTTTTGCGATGCGGCAGGCCGGAGGTGTCACGGTTCTGGGGCGGCAAACCTGCGTCACCGCGGAAACCATGTGGCAGTGGCGCGAGATGGACTGGCCGGAAATCTCGGCTGAACCTTTCCACGAAGATCAGGAGTGGCGGTTGCTCGCGAAATTTGCGGGCATTTGCGCAGTCGCCGGCCTGGCGGGTTTTTCGGTTGAGCATTTGGCGCCACAGTTTCCGTGGCTCGCTCGCGGTCTTTATCTTATCGGCATCATCGCGGGAGGGTGGGACGCCGCGGTGGATTCATGGGAGAATATCAAAAAGCGGGACATTGATATCCACTTTTTGATGCTCGCGGTAGCGATCGGGGCGATGTTCATCGGTGCCTGGGGCGAAGCCGTTTTGCTCCTTTTCTTGTTCTCCTCCTCGGGTGCGATGGAAGAGTACGCCCTCGATCGCACGCAGCGGGAAGTGAGTGCTCTGCTAAAATCGTCTCCGAAGTCCGCGACGTTGATCACTGACGCCGGCGTCGAGAAGGTAGTGCCGGTCGAAGAGCTCCAGGTCGGGCATCGGGTGTTGGTCAAGCCTGGCGAAGCGTTTGCGACCGATGGCAACGTGAGCAAAGGACGCAGCGCGAGCGACGAGTCTGCGCTTACGGGAGAAGCCACGCCGGTTGAGAAGGCAACAGGTGACCAGGTCTTCAGCGGAACGATCAACCTGTGGGGCGCGGTTGAATTCGATGTCACGCGCTTGCCGGCGGAGAGCACACTACAGAAAATTATTCGGCTGATTCAAACCGCACAGAAGCTGAAGGCGCCGAGCGAACGGTTCACTGACAAGTTCGGTACTGGATATACCTACGCGGTGATCGGCGGATCGTTGATCATGTTTTTGATCTGGTGGCTCGGACTCGGATTACCCGCTTTCGCCAACACACCTGAGCTAAGATCGGCGTTCTATCGGGCGATGACGTTAATGGTAGTCGCGAGTCCATGTGCTCTCGTGTTGTCGATTCCGTCGGCCATCCTGGCGGCGATTGCTTGGGGCGCACGACACGGAGTCCTGTTTCGCGGCGGCGCTGCCATCGAGAAACTGGCGGACATATCAGCCGTTGCGTTGGACAAAACAGGGACGCTTACCACGGGTGAGTTGGCCGTCCTCGCCACGGAGAGTTTCCCGGCCGGTCGCGAAAAGGACGTATTGGAACTCGCGTACGCGCTCGAATCGAAGTCACAGCATCCGTTGGCCCGCGCGATAGTTCGGCACGCCAAGTCAGCGGGCGCGCGACTCCTCGATCTTGAAGAGTTTGAGTCGATCACGGGTCAGGGTTTGCGGGGCAAACTCGATGGCGTGTCGCTCTTGCTCGGTCGCCGTGAACTGCTCGAGAGCGGACCGCTCGCGGGGTGGGCGCAGCGTTTACCGCCTGCTTCCGCCGAGCTGAGCGAGGTGTGGGTCATCGGCCGTGGCCTCGTCGGACGGATTTTGCTAAAGGATCAGATCCGCGCGGAGTCGCGCGGCGTGCTGCTGAAATTGAAGGAGCTCGGAATTCGATCCATCATGCTTACCGGGGACCGTCGTCACGCGGCGGAAGCGGTGGGCAGGGAGATTGGTTTGGATGAAGTGCGCGCCGGTCTGTCGCCGGAAGACAAGGTCAACGCGATCATGGAAATCCGCGGAAGCGGACTGAAAGTCGCCATGGTGGGCGACGGTGTGAACGACGCGCCGAGTCTCGCGGCAGCTGACGTGAGCGTGGCCATGGGTGCTCGAGGTAGCGACGCCGCGCTGGAACAAGCCGAGGTAATATTGATGCACGATCGCATCGAAAATTTTCTCTCGGCCCACCGCTTGAGTCGGCGAGCGCGTGCGGTCATCCGGCAAAATCTGGCGATCTCGCTCGGTGTCGTTACCATCATGGTCATCGCAACGGCTTGGGGCGCTGTGCCGTTGGCGATTGGCGTCGCAGCGCATGAAGGCAGCACGTTGGTCGTGTGTCTGAACTCGTTGCGGCTGCTGTTTGGAAAGAATGCGTAGCCCGCGCCGGGCCGAATGACCTGCGAGGGGCAGGCGATCCGATCCTGGGCGGAGACCATGAACTAAGGAACGCAATGCGTCGTGGTAGCGCAGGCGTCTCGCCTGCAGTATTGCGCGGTGCAGCGCG
Source organism: Opitutus sp. (assembly GCA_039930205.1). GTDB lineage: Bacteria > Verrucomicrobiota > Verrucomicrobiia > Opitutales > Opitutaceae > Opitutus. Next base: position 5,347 of record JBDSPT010000198.1, read on the forward strand.
CGAGACGCCTGCTGCTATGCCGCAACCATGCCATGGAATGTAGCCACCGTCGTGAGACGGTGGATGTGCGGTGGAGCGCGTCAGTCATCGGCCTCACTACCGATGCTCCAAGGATTCTCCGATGAGGACTGCAGGGTTACGGCGAAGTGGTACCGATCCGAGTCGGATCGTGAGCCGGCGTTTGGTTAATCGACGATCAAGACCTGATCGCCGCGACGGACCTGTTCGTACAATTCGACCACATCGAGGTTCCGCATCAACACGCATCCCGCACTCATAGGTTTGCCGATGGCGTGCTCGTGATTCGTTCCGTGGATATAGACGTAGCGACTATAGGTGTCGACCTCGCCGCCGACATTCACCCCGTCTTCCAGTCCGCGCAGCCAAATGAGCCGACTCGTGATAAGATTCGTTTCTGTCGCTGCATCGGACAGTTCCGAGAAGTGATGACCGGTGGAAATGCGTGACTTGAAGACCATCCCGGGAGGTTGACCCGCGCCGATGCGCTCGGCGATTTCGTGGAGGCCGCGCGGTGTGCCCAACGAGTGCTTCACGTTGGAAGGTGGCCGTTGGGATGTAGACACCGGGTAGCTTTTCACCAACACCCCCCCTTGGAAGAATTGCAGCGTGGCTGTGCTGATCCGCACGTACAGAACCCGGTCTGCGGGCTTGATGCCGAGACGCAGACAGGTTTTTGTGACCCGTTCCAACGGAGAATCCATGATTAACACTCCATCTTTCACGGTCGGTATCGTCGGCGCGACAGGCGTCGTCGGTCAAGAACTGCTAAAGCTCTTGCAGGAGCGAAATTTTCCGATTTCGACGCTGCGGCTTTTCGCGTCGGCTCGTTCGGCAGGGAAAGTCGTCGAGTGGAATGGCCAGAAGATCACCATCGAAGAAGCTAAGTTGGGTGTGTTCGGTGATGTCGACGTCGCGTTCTTCGCGGTGGACAGTGCAACGACGAAGACGCTGGCGCCCGACGCGGTGAAGGCGGGGTGTCTCGTCGTCGACAAGAGCTCGGCCTACCGCATGGATCCGACAGTCCCTTTGGTCATCCCGGAGATCAATCCCGGAGATCTTCGTAGTCATCACGGGATCATCGCGAATCCGAATTGTTCGACGGCAGTCACTTTGATGGCGCTCTGGCCGCTGCATCTGAAGTTTGGCCTGAAGCGCTACTTCGCTGCCACTTATCAATCGGTTTCCGGAACGGGCGCTGACGCCGTGGATGAACTCGAAGCGCAGATCCAGACCTACGTTCGCGGCGGGACGATGCCGCGGAAGGTCTATCCGTATCAGATCGCGTTCAATGCCATCCCACAGGTCGATTCCTTCGGCAGCGACGGTTACACTGGCGAAGAAACGAAGATGATGCAGGAAAGCCGTCGCATCATGGGACTACCGAATCTCAAAGTTTCCGCCACGTGTGTTCGCGTACCGGTGGTTCGCGCGCATTCGATCGCGGTGAACGCGGAGTTCGAGCGGCCTGTGTCGGTCGAAGTGGCCAAGGCGGCCATCGCAGAGTTTTCTGGCGCCGAATTGGTCGATGAGCCGTCGAAGCAGTCCTACCCGACCCCGTTGGATTTTTCGCGCAAGGTGAAGTGCGGCGTCGGCCGTATTCGACTCGATTCGGCTCTCGATAACGGTTTGGCGCTCTGGGTCAGCGGCGATAACCTGTGGAAGGGGGCTGCTTTGAATGCCCTGCAGAACGCTGAACTCATGGCGCGTGAAGGCTGGCTCAAGCCGAAGCGTGCTCTCTCGGCCGTCTAACGGCAGTGGCGCATCGGATCGCGCGTAAGCTTCGTCGACCAAGGCCGGCATTTGCGTGACCTCACGTCATACGGGAATAATTCCTTGTCATACTCGTAGGGCGCCCGCTTTGATTGCCCTTCGGTTTGGACGCTTAGCTCAGTTGGTTAGAGCACCTCGCTTACACCGAGGGTGTCGGGGGTTCGAGTCCCTCAGCGTCCACCAATCTTCACTCACGCAGCGGGAGGGGAGGTTAGGGCATAAGTCTGCTGCGGTTTTCGGCGACCCAAGCCGCTCTTTTCTTCACCACTTTCATGCGACACACGATCTCGGTCCTCGTTGAGAACAAGTTTGGCGTTTTGGCGCGCGTGTCCGGGATGTTTTCCGGTCGCGGTTTCAACATTGACTCGCTCAACGTCGCTCCGACCCACGACGCCTCGCTCTCGCGAATCACGACGGTCCTGAACGGCGATGAGGCCTCGCTCGATCTTTGCATCAAACAACTGCGGAAGCTGATCAATGTGGTGGATGTGATCGACTTCAAGGAAGGTCAGGCGGTTGCTCGTGAGCTGGTACTGGTGAAAGTGCGCACGAGCACCGAAACGCGTTCCGAAGTGGTGCAGATCGCGGACATTTTCCGCGCGAAAATCGTCAATCTCACCCACGAGAATCTAATTATCGAGCTGACCGGCGACGACGATAAGATCAACGCGCTGCTCGGTTTGCTGGACCCGTTTGGAATTCTTGAACTGGCGCGCACCGGCCGACTCGCACTGAAGCGTTGACCTTATTTCCTTCCTCAACTCGAACCTGCCTCCGACCCCGACGAACATTTCTCATGCCCGCAAAAGTCTACACCGATAAGGACGCCGACCTCGGCATCTTCAAAGATAAAACGCTGGCCGTCCTCGGCTATGGTTCGCAGGGCCACGCCCACGCGCTGAACCTCAAGGACAGCGGCTGCAAGGTCATCATCGGCCTGTATCCAGGTTCCAAGTCCAAGCCCGTTGCGGAACAGCACGGCTTCGAAGTGTTCGACACGGCTGAGGCCGTTCGTCGCGCGGACGTCATCATGGTCGCTCTGCCCGACATGAAGCAGGCGGATGTTTACGCCAGCGACATCCTTCCGAACCTCAAGAAGGGCAAAACGCTCCTCTTCTCCCACGGCCTCGCGGTTCACTTCGGACTCGTGAAGCTGCACAAGGACATCGACTGCATCATGGTCGCGCCGAAGGGCCCGGGCCATATGGTACGCCGTCTCTATGCCGAAGGTAAGGGCATGCCGGCGCTGATCGCTGTTGCGCAGGACAAGTCCAAGACTGCCAAGAAGCAGGCGCTCGCATGGGCAAAGGGAATTGGTTCAACGCGCGCCGGTGTGTTGCAGACGACCTACAAGGAAGAAACCGAGACCGATCTCTTCGGCGAGCAGGCCGTGTTGTGCGGCGGCGCCAGCGCACTCGTGCAAGCCGGTTTCGAGACGCTCGTTGAAGCAGGATATCAGCCCGAGATGGCTTACTTCGAGTGCCTCCACGAACTGAAGCTCATCTGTGATTTGATGTACGAAAGCGGAATCGCCGGGATGCGTTTCTCGATTTCCGAGACGGCCAAGTTCGGAGACATCACTCGCGGACCGCGCGTGGTGAACAAGAAGACCAAGCAGGAGATGAAAAAGATCCTGAGGGAAATCCAGTCCGGCAAGTTCACGAAAGAGTGGGTCAAGGAATACAAAGGCGGCCTGAAAAACTACAACGCGCTCCTGAAGAAGGGAACGCAGCACCCGATTGAAAAAACCGGCGTATACCTTCGCAGCATGATGCCTTGGATGTCCAAGAAGCACATCGGCGGCGTGCAAGCTGCCTACTAAGGACGCTCAACCATTCGAGGCCACGGGCGTCTGGACGCGGTAACCGAGTTGCCCTTCCTCTCCCCGTGGCCTCTTTGCTTTTCTGTGTCTGACCATGCCAAGAAAATCGTCCTCGCGACGCGCAAGAGTCCGCTCGCACTCATTCAGTCCGAGATGGTGGCGGCACATTTGCGCCACACGCTCGGGGTCGAAACGGAGCTGCTGAAGATCGTCACGACCGGCGACAAGCAGGCGGAGTGGTCGCTCGAACAAGAGGGCGGCAAAGGACTTTTCACAAGCGAACTCGAAGGCGCCGTGCTCCGAGGCGAAGCCGATGTGGCGGTTCACAGCACCAAAGACCTTCCCGGCGACATGCCGGATGGACTGGCGATTGCCGGATACCTTCCGCGCGCGGACGTTCGGGACGTCCTCGTGTTGCGCGCTGGAATTACGACTCCGAAAACCATCGCGACCGGCAGTCCGCGCCGGCGACTGCAAGTTGCGCGGTTGTATCCTGGGGTCGAATTCACCGAGATTCGTGGCAACGTCGACACGCGACTCCGAAAGATTGGCGATCAGCATCTCGCCGACGGTACGATACTCGCCGCGGCGGGTCTTGCCCGGCTCGGGATCAAGGATTGGCCAGGAGTGACGTGTCGGGTGCTGAGCTTCGAGGAGATGGTTCCTGCAGTCGGGCAGGGTGCCGTCGCCGTCCAGGGTCGCGCGGGTGATTCAGGCCGGTTCGCGAATGTGTTTGATCACGCGACCGCTCGAGCAGTGAGCCTCGAACGTGCGTTCCAGGCCGCACTCGGTGTCGGCTGTCACACCGCGTTTGGGGCTCACGCGACGGCTGACACGCTGTATTTTTACCACGAGGGAATCGGTCGTCATCGGCTTCCGCTGACGGCTGCTGATTTTGAGGCACCAGCCGAAACGGCGAAGCGAATTCTCCAGCAACTCGGGCTCACGTAGCGCCGGGCAACTATCGCGATCAGCAGGATTTTCACTCTGTCGAAACACTCGCGTTCCATCATGTCATCACTGTCCACTCCTCTTGCCGGCCGCCGCGTGGCGATCACTCGCGCACGCGAGCAGGCTTCAGAACTTGCATCGAAACTCACCGGACTCGGCGCCGAGGTGATCGAGCTTCCGCTCATTCGCGTGACGAAAAGCGTCGCGTTGCAGCCGCTGGCCGACGTGCTGCTCGAGTTGGGTGGCTATGACTGGATTGTGTTCACGAGTAGCAACGGCGTGCGGTACTTCTTCGAGGAGTTTCTCCGCGTGTTCGACGATATCCGTTCGCTCGGACTGCTGAGGATTGCTTGCATCGGCGAAAGCACGGCGAAGGCGATTCGCGCTCTGCATCTGAAAGTCGAGTGCCAGCCCAAGATCGCAACGGCCGAGGCACTCGCGGATGAACTCATCGCCACCGGCAGCCTCGACAGCGCCCGGATCGTCGCCATCACCGGTAATCTCAATCGCGATGTGTTGGTGACTAAACTCGAAGAGGCGCGTGCGATCGTGGACCAGCTGCAGGTTTATCAAACGGAGAAGACGGATCTCACGAATCATCCGGCCGCGGCGGATTTTCGCGCGAAGGGCGCGGATGCCATTCTGTTTGCGAGTTCTTCAGCCGCTCAGTCCTTTGTCGATCAGACTGCCGCGCTCAAACTCAACGAAGGCGCGAAACGGCCGTTGAACGGCAGCATGGGGCCGCAGACGAGTGCGACCATGAAGGCGGGCGGCATCCCGATCGACTTCACGGCGAAGGAACCAAGCCTCGACAGCCTCATCGAGGCATTGGTGAAGAAGGTCGGGGCGCGGTAAGCGCAGCGTCGAACGTTCGGATTGTTTATCCCGATCAATCGCGACACCTTGCGGGTGAGCTCATGAAAGTTCCCTTCCTCGATCTCGGACTTCAGCATCAAGCGTTGCGTGAACCGGCGCTCGCCGCGTTAACGGCGACCTACGACGCGACGCGTTTCTGCCTCGGCAGGGATGTGGAAGATTTCGAGAATGCTTTTGCGAATACGCTGGGCTATCCTCGTGCGCTGGGCATGAGCAGTGGAACGGCACCGCTCCACGTCGCGTGCATGATTGCAGGCTTTGGTCCGGGCGATGAAGTGATTGCGCCACCGTTTACTTTCATCTCCACGGTATGGGGGG
>JBDSPT010000199.1:0-7162 GCA_039930205.1 Opitutus sp.
GGCCCTCGAAGACGATGCGCGATGAGGCGATCGCATGCGCTGGCGGATCAGACTTTCGGACCGCCCTGGGCGAGGTTACGTGCGCGCAATCGCAAGCCATTTAAACGGATGAAGCCGGTAGCATCACTTTGATTGTACCAGCTCTTCACGCCTTCCATGGACGCGATCTTGTCATCGTACAGCGAATACTTCGATTTCCGCCCACAAGTGATAATGTTACCCTTGTAGAGCTTCAACCGCACGGTACCGGTGACAAACTTCTGACTTTCGTCGACCATTGCTTGCAACATTTCGCGTTCAGGCGCGAACCAGAAGCCGTTGTAGACCAGCTCGGCGTACTTGGGGATGAAACCATCACGGAGATGAAGCACTTCACGATCCATGGTGAGCGACTCCACCTGACGGTGGGCCTGCATCAAGATCGTCCCGCCCGGCGTCTCGTACACGCCGCGCGACTTCATGCCGACGAACCGATTCTCCACGAGATCAACTCGGCCAATGCCGTGCTTTCCTCCGAGTTTGTTCAAAGCCTTGAGCACGCCACCGGGGGTCAGCTTCTTGCCATTCACCGAGACGCAGTTGCCCTTATCGAAGTCGAGCTCGACGTACTCGGGCTTGTCTGGCGCATCTTCTGGCGAGACCGAAAGCTTGAACATTCCTTTGTTCGCTTCGGTTGTCGGATCGAACCAAGGGTCTTCGAGAATTCCCGCTTCATACGAGATGTGCAGAAGGTTTCGGTCCATCGAGTACGGCTTCTTCAACGACGCTTCGACGGGTATGTTGTGCCTCGCACAGTACGCGATCATCTCGGCGCGACCTGGGAACAGCTCGCGGTAGGCTTCCATTTTCCACGGAGCGATGATCTGCAGATGCGGCGCGAGCGCCATGTAGGTCAGCTCGAAACGGCATTGGTCGTTGCCTTTGCCGGTGGCGCCGTGCGCCACCGTGTCAGCTTTTTCTTTCTTTGCGATGTCGACTTGCGCCTTCGCGATAAGTGGCCGCGCGATCGAAGTGCCAAGGTAATATTGCCCCTCGTAAATCGCGTTCGCCCGAATCATCGGATAGATGAAGTCGCTGGCAAACTCCTCGACCAAATCGAGCGTGTAGTGCTTTGACGCGCCCGTTTTCAGCGCTTTCTTGTCGAGTCCTTTGAGCTCCTCCTCCTGACCGACGTCGGCCGCGAACGTCACGATCTCCGCGTCGTAGGTTTCCTTGAGCCATTTGACGATGACCGACGTGTCGAGTCCGCCCGAGTATGCCAGAACGATTTTCATGTGAGTGAGTTCTAGAGGGTCACTTTGCCGCTGCGGTGAGCGAGGCCAAAATCGCCTTCTGCATGTGCAGCCGATTTTCCGCTTCGTCGAAAATGATCGAACGCGGATTATCCAGAACCGCTTGATCGACTTCCTCCCCCGCGTGCGCGGGCAGACAGTGCATGAACAGCGCATCTCGTTTTGCGCCTGCAAAAATTTCACCCGTTACCGCGTAGGGCCGCATCTGCCGGATTCGCGCAGCGGTCTCCTCTTCCTTGCCCATACTGACCCAAACGTCGGTATATACGATGTCCGCATCCCTCACGGCCTCGCGTGGATCTTGGGTGAACTCGTACCGTCCCGTGTAGCCTTCGTTCGCGAGGAAAGCGTTGAACTCAGCGGAGGGCGCGAACTCTTTGGGTCCCGACAACGAGATCCTCATGCCGAAAAGATTTGCTCCGAGGATCCACGAATTGGCCATGTTGCACGCGGTGTCACCGAGAAACGCGATCTTCCGACCGCGAAGCGACCCGACGAGATCTCCGTTCGGACCGGCCCACCGCTCAGCAGCGGTAAACGCATCCGTATAAATCTGACACGGATGGAGAAAATCAGTCAGCGCATTGATCACTGGCACCGTTCCGTTGGCCGCGAGTCGCTCGATTTCGCTATGCTCAAACGTCCGCACGATCATTCCATGCACAAAGCGCGAAAGAACGCGGGCCGTGTCCTCCACGGTCTCACCCCGCCCGAGCTGAATATCGTTTTTATTAAGGAAGAGGGGATTGCCTCCAAGCTCATGTATTCCGACCTCAAACGAAACCCGCGTCCGGGTGCTGGACTTCGAGAAAATCATCGCCCAAGTCTGCCCAGCAAGCGGCTTCATTTTTCCTTCGGGCCGATTCTTCTTCAGACTTTGAGCGAGCGCGAACAGTTCGGGCAACTCATGCGCCTTAAAGTCGGTCTCCTTGAGGAAATGCTTCATGAAAGCGAAGGGGTGTAAGCAGCCGTCTGGCCGCTCACGAGTGAAAAATGCCGCGAATCAAGCCTTAGACTGCAGTACTGCGCGGAAGATTTCAACCGAGCGAGCAAGCTCTTCCGTCGTTGCATTCAACGGCGGAAGCAGCCGAACGACATTCACGCCGGCGCTCGGCGCGAGCAATCCGCGCTCACGGAGGGCGGTCACGTATGGCACCGGATCACTGGCGAGCTGAAGGCCGACGAGGTAGCCCTGGCCCCGAACCCCCAGCACCTGCGCAGGAAAATCTTTTGCGAGCGCCTGCAAAGACGCGATCCATGGCCGGCTGTTCTGCTGAACTCTGTCGAGCAGCGAGTCGCGTTCGATCACGTCCAGCACTGCCAGCGCCGCAGCACAAGCGAGCGGTGTACCACCAAACGTAGTACCGTGATTACCAGGATGGAAAAGGTCGGCGTAAGGCTCGCGAACCCACATCGCGCCAATGGGAAATCCTCCACCAAGTCCCTTCGCCATCCCAATGGCGTCAGGCGTAATGCCCGCTTGTTGAAACGCGAAGAACGTCCCCGTGCGCCCAATCCCGCACTGCACCTCATCCAGCATCAGCAGTAAATTCCGCTGACTGCATAGTTCGCGTAGCCCGCGCAGAAACTCAGGCGTGCAGGCGTGAATTCCGCCTTCTCCTTGGATGGTCTCGAGAAAGATCGCCGCCGTCTGATCGTCCACGAGGTCCACGAAACTCGGTAGGTTGTTAAGTTCGCCAAAAGCGAATCCCGGCACGAGCGGACGGAAACCTTTTTGAATTTTCTCCTGCGGTGTCGCACTCATGCCGCCGAAGGTTCGACCGTGGAAAGCCTGCTTTGCGCAGACGACTTTGAAGCACTTTCCCTCCTCGCCGGATTTCTGCATGCCATGCAACCGGGCGAGTTTGATCAGCGCTTCGTTCGCCTCAGCACCGCTGTTGCAGAAAAACACCCGACCCGGGCCAGCGAACTTCACCATCCTGCGCGCCAGCTCCCCTTGATTCGGGTGACGAAAGAGATTGCTCGTATGGATGAGCTCCCCGGCTTGCCGTTGCACGGACGCCACCCAATGCGGATGGCAATGGCCAAGCGCGCTGACGGCGATCCCCGACGTGAAGTCCAGATAGCTGTTACCCGCGTCATCCCAAACTTGAGTACCTTGACCTCGCACCAACGTGATCGCCGGACGTCCATAATTTTTTAGAACATAAGCATCATATAGTTCCGCAGTACTCGTGCGGACGATGGAGGGAGCGGTCATGGGCGGAAGATTACTTGGACAGTTCGAGCGAGTGTGTCATCTGCCGTGCAGCAGAAAACGCTAAAGCCAACCCCGGATCATTGCAGCAGACACTGAAAGATCACTGCACAATTTCAGTGCCGATGCCCGTGTCGGTGAAAATCTCGAGCAGCAGCGAATGCGGCAAACGGCCGTCAATAAAGTGCACGCGTTGCACGCCTTCTTGCAGCGCACGGATCGCGCTTTGAACTTTCGGGCGCATGCCTTTGTCGATTATGCCCCGTTTCTTGAGTTCGTCCACCTGACTGATCTTCAGCGTGGAGATGAGGGAGGTTGGATCAGCAGGATTGGACAACAATCCAGGAACATCACTCATGTAGACGAGCCGCCGCGCCCGCAGTGCGCTGGCGACGCGACCCGCTACCAGATCCGCGTTCACGTTGTACGGCTTCCCATCGTAGCCTTCGGCTACAGGTGAAATCACCGGCACGAAACCTTCCGCGACTTCCTTCTTGATCAACTTCACCTTCACCTCGGTGACGTCGCCGACGTAGCCGAGATCGATCGGATTTCCGTCATCGTCGACGTTCAGCTTTTGACAGACGAGAACGGTATCGCCCGGCAAGCCCTTGGGTTTTCCCTTCGCGCTGATGATCGCTTCGCAGACATCGCGATTCACGATTTCATCCAGCGTCTTCTTCACGACGGCGATCGTGGCTTCGTCGGTGACGCGAAGGCCGTTGACGAAATTAGCCTTGAGTCCGCTCGTTTCCATCGCGCGCGTGATCGCTTTCCCTCCGCCGTGCACGACGACGATGTTGATGCCGACCGCGGCGAAAAAGGCGATATCGTGAGCGACTCGGGTCCGGGCGGCCGGATCAGGATCGTCCATAAAACTACCGCCGTACTTCACCACGAAAGTCGAACCACGAAAATCCTGGATGTAGGGAAGCGCCTCAAGCAGCACCTTCGCCTTGGCGGTAACTTCAGCAACATTCATCGGCGGTCAGGGCGCGTGGCTTGGCGCCACGCGGTGGAGAGAAAGACGATGGGTAATGTTCACTGGTTGACTGTGTACGAAGAGCACTAACGCAGTGAACGCGGGCATTTCCACAAAAATTTTGGAAACTTTTGCCTGGCCGGGAAAACCACCATCGCAAAATTCGACTTCACACCGTGTCCCGGCCCGCGCACTCCTTTCGAGTGCCCAGCACAAATCTACAGTTTTCGTCTCGTGACGCTCATCGGGCATGGCTGACGAGCCAGGCTGCCTTGCCCGCCGGATTCCGCGTAGGCACCACGAGATTTCAATTCACGCCGGTCGAAGCAACCAAGCCGGCGAAGATGACGCTGACGCTGATCGCCCTCGATCAACCCACACCCGATTTTGCCGCTGTCTTCACGCGAAACGCATTCCCTGGCGCGCCCGTAATCGTCGGCCGGCAACGACTGCAATCACCAACGCTCGGCGCCATCGTGGTGAACAATAAGATTTCCAATGTCTGCGCTCCGGGCGGAGTGGAAACGTCGGAGAAAATCTGCGGTGCCACGGCTGGATTGCTCGGCTTTTCGGCCACACAGGTGCTCCCAAGCTCAACGGGTGTGATCGGGTGGAAGCTTCCCGCGGACGCAATCATCGCTGCCCTTCCGGAAGCGGTGACAGCTCTGTCGGCCGGAACCATCATGCCAGCAGCCGAAGGCATCGTCACCACCGATCTGTATCCGAAAATTCGACGCGCCTCAGTTTGCAACGGTAGCATCGTCGGAATTGCGAAAGGCGCCGGCATGATCGAACCGAACCTCGCGACGATGTTGGTCTACATTCTGACCGACGTCGCGGTGCCGCGTGAGTCACTTCGGGCCATGTTGAGCCGCGTGATCGAGCCGAGCTTCAATTCCATCAGCATCGACAGCGACACGAGCACTTCCGATACCGTGATGGTGGTTTCATCGAGTCGCGTGACGTGCACCGATCTCGCCGCGTTTGAATCGGCGCTCTCTCGCGTATGCCTCGATTTAGCCGAAGACGTGGTCCGCAATGGCGAAGGCGTTCGCCACGTGATTCGTGTGGAAGTGACGACAGCGGCCAGTGCTTCGCTGGCACGTTCGCTCGGCAAGGCGATCGTCAACGCACCGCTCTTCAAGTGCGCGGTGGCAGGCAATGATCCGAACGTCGGCCGGCTCGTGCAGGCGATCGGTAAATATGTAGGCGCTCACGCGCCGGAAACGGATCTTTCGAAGATGGTCGTCCGGCTGGGTGGAATTGAGATTTTTTCGCGCGGAGTGTTTCAACTAAATCCCCCAAAAGAACTGGCGCTGGTCGCTCATTTCCGCAGCGCAGAACTCTACTCCAGCGCAGCGCCCAAGGATGGTGTCTACACGCCGCCCATCGATTTCCCTCCCCACGAACGATGCGTTGAGATCGAGATCAACCTTGGCAGCGGCGCGATGTCAGCGACCGTCTTCGGCGGGGATCTCACTCACGAGTACGTGAGCGAAAACGCGGACTATCGCAGCTGATTCTGCGGCGGCAGAGACTTCAAGCTTACGCGCCGCGGGCGAGAGCGAGCCGACCAATCCAGTGCAACACCGTTGCTTCCTGCGCGGCTGCACGGCTAAAGCAGTCCTGCCGTCTCTTCGAACCCGCACCAGAGGTTCATGATTTGAACCGCTTGGCCGCTCGCGCCTTTCATCAAATTGTCCTCCGCGGCCGTGATGATGAAGTTGCCGGTCCGCGGATCCATCACCGCAGACATATCGAGTCGATTGGTGTCGATCGTGTGCGCCGTATCCGGAGTTTCGCCACTGGGTAAAATCTGGATGAACGGTGAGTTCGCATAGGTTGCGTTCCACGCCGCATACAGCTGCTCGATGGTGGCCCCTGGAACCCCGGGAACGGTGATGGTCGTCGCAATTCCTCGCCGCATCGGTGCCAGGTGCGGATTGAACTGGATGATCGTGGGTGAACCGGTGTGAAGCGCCAGCTGCTCTTCCACTTCCGCTATATGCCGGTGCTTCACCAGTCCGTAGGCTTTGACGCTCTCGGCGCGCTCCACAAACAGGTAATTCTCTTCGACCTTTTTTCCCGCGCCGCTCACCCCGCTGTACGAGTTGATGACGATATGCTCCCGCGTGATGACGCCGGCTTTCAGGAGCGGTACCAGTGGAACCAGCATGCTCGTTGGATAGCATCCTGGCGCGGCTACGAGTTTCGCCTCTGTCTTCCACGCCGGCGGGGTGAGTTCAGGTAACACAAATCTGGCACTCGCCAGCAGCTCGGGGGCGTGATGCTCACCGTAGTAGCGTCTGTAGGAGGCGAGATCAGCGATCCGGAAATCAGCGCTCAAATCGATCACTCGTTTGCCCGCGGGCACGAGCACCTTGGCGTAGGTTGCAGCAGCTCCGTGGGGCAGCGCTAGAAAGAAGAGATCGATATCAGTTGCTGCCAGGGCCGTTGGATCGGAGTCGGTGAACTTGAGACCCTGATCCGCGCCGCGAACCGTGGGGATCACTGATCCGAGCGCCTTGCCCGCATTTGAACGCGAGGTAACCGCAGCAAGAGTCACGTCAGGATGACCCAAGAGAAGCTTGACCAACACTTCGCCGGAATAACCCGATGCACCAACGATACCGACTTTCATAAGCGTAGATTCGATGACTGAAATACGTC
>JBDSPT010000200.1:0-2754 GCA_039930205.1 Opitutus sp.
TAAATGGCTTCGTCAATGCGGTCGATGGATTCACCGATAGTCCGGCGGTGATCAACGGCGCGAGTGATCTGCTGCTTAAGGTATTTGGCGAGGTGGGAAAGCACGCACGCGCCGCCGTGGCGGTGAACGGCCTGCCGCGAGGATCGACCGTTGAGGTGCAGCTGGTGGTTGAGGTGAAAGGGTAGGGTGGGGGGCATTCTGAGTGCCAAATCAACGCCGACGTGTGGGGCGGTGAACGCCGATAATCGCTCAGAATGGCAGGTAGTTTCAGAGTTCGTTGGCGTATTCCAACTCACGGCTCTGCGCTGGTTCAGGTCTCAGAATAACAAACCGAAAAGGTTGTCTTTGCCGCCACTCGCGGAGCTCACAATGAGATGAATGATGTGAAACCCTGAGTGGTCGGCTTCGTCGGAACCGCGCGATGCTCACCCCAACTGCTTCACCAACACCTTCGCGTTCCGACCGCTCTCTTCGTAGGTCTTCAAGCGAGCGTCGGGTAGGGCCGATTTTTCCGCTTCCGCAAAGCCGACGACGTTCTGGAAAAAACCGAAACTCTGTGTCGATAACGCGAGTACTGATTTCACCCCTCGCTCCTTCGCCATCATCACGGCGTACTCGACCATTTTCTTGCCGATGCCCCGGTTGTGATAAAAAGGCATCACGTACAGGGATCCCACCTCCGCGAGCGTCGGTTTGTCGGGATAAAAGTACAGCGTGACGCACGCGATGATGTTCTCGTCGATCTCGAAGACGTAGAACTGATCGATGTTTTTTTCGATCGCTTGCTGCGTCCGATGAAGCAGCTCTTCCCGCCGTACCGCTGCGCGCGTGAGATTGTAGATCAACCGGACGTCACTCTTCCGCGCTTTGCGAATCTGTTGGTAGTCGTTGCCATAAACGAGCGAACCCACGCCTTCGTTGGAGAAAATCTCATTGAGCAGTCCGTCGAATACCCGGCCATCGAGGATGTGGACGCGTGGCGTGCCGGTCTCGATCGCCTTCACCGCATGGGTCGCTTTGCTGAGCGTCGCGTCGCTGATCTGCTCCGGAGAGTCGGCCAGAAGTTTCCGAACCGCCTCGACCGAAATCTCGCGGCGAACCTCTCCATTTACCTCGAGGCCCGGATGCGGTGTTAGATAAATAATCTTGGTGGCGTGGAGCGACTCGGCAAGTTCAGCGGCCAGCAAATCCGAGTTCACCCTCAACGATTTTCCATCGGGACCGAATGCAATCGGCGACAGCACCGGCACGACCTGGCTGCTGATCAACTCGGTCAGAAATTCTTTGTCGATGCGCTCGACCTTCCCCGTGAACTGTTGATCGACCCCTTTGATGATGCCCGTGGGCAGCGCCCGGACGGCATTCGTGATCACGCACTTCAAAGCGTTTTGCGTCAGGCCTTCGATGAACGCATGAGCTACGCGCGACGAGGCGCGGATCGCCAGGTCCAGCGTCGCTGCGTCCGTCAGGCCGATACCGTCGATGTTTGAAATCGGAATGTTGCGCGCGACCGAGAGCTCCTGGATTTGATGCCCAATCCCGTGAACGATCACGACCTTGATTCCGAGTGACCGCAGCACCGCGAGATCAACGAGCAGATTTCCGAAATTTTCGTCGGCCACAATCGAGCCGTCGATCGCCACGACGAAGATCTGGCCCTGAAACCGTGGAACGTACTGCAAAATTCCACGAAGGTCCGTCGGCTTAATCGTAGTCGAGAGCGCGTGGGAAGCGGGAGCGGGAGAGGAGGGGCCGGGACCGTTGCTCATGGAAGGTGCGCGCTGGTTCTCGACGATGCAGACGGTGCCGTCAATAGCTGCGCAAGCTGCGGCCATGACGGCACGCAGGCGTTCCTTCGCCGGCTTCCTGGGATCCCGGTTTATTTCACCAGCAAGGACCACGCCTTGGATGAGCGCTGGCCGATTAACGAAATCGCGTAGCGTCCGGGCCGTAATGTTCCTGCCGGGACGGTGACGCGGATCGTGTTTTCGCGGTTGCGCGCGAGGAGTTCGCCCGAGAGTCGCTCGAAATCCGGGACCACGATCATTTCGTCTTCGCGAACGTAGAGATAAGCGGCGCTGAGCTGTTGGCGATTGTCGGGCAATCCACACGTGAACTCGATGGGGTAAGCGAACATCGCACTCGTTTCGGCTGCGGCTGTAACCGCCGAGATTTCTGTCGGCAAAAGCGGGGTCTCGACGAGTGTGCTGCTCAACGATGCGGGCAATCCACCGTTGGCTGCGGTCATCGGTGCTGACGTGACCTTGCGCAACGGCTCGGTTGGCCTCTCTGCGTTGAGCGGGATTCGCTGAAATCCGGCCGAGAGCAGGCGCTGCGTGTTCGCCTGGTTCTTGATATCCTGGTACGGCTGAAATGCGGGGTTAGGTTTCCGATAGTGCCAGCGCAAAAACGTGTACGGCCCGATGATCACCAAGATCACGAGAGCTATCCACTTCATGGGCCAGGGCCGGTGATGGCGTGACATACAGAGTTCGACCAAAGAGCGTGCGGTGCCGCGGGGCAAGATCGCGCTCGCGGAGTCACGCCGAAGCACCCGCGCAGGACGAAAATCGCGCTCGTAAATAAAATTGCCCAGCTGCGCCACGACTGCTTCGTTGGCGGGCTTCATGAAACTTTGGTCGCAGTACTTCATCCCGACGTTGAAAGAAAGTCCCGCCGACGCGGAGATTGCCTCACACAAGCTGCTCATTCGCGCCGGGCTGGTGCGGAAGCTCAGCGGCGGGTTGTACACGT
>JBDSPT010000201.1:0-2734 GCA_039930205.1 Opitutus sp.
GTTGAGACCATCGTACCCCGACACAATCGGCTCGGCCACACGGTCGGACTAAGACGATTTGCCGAGACGGGCTCAGGACAAGTGACCGTCTGGCCGGTGGAGATGAGTGCGAGTCGCCGGGATGGCACCGAGTTTCCCGTCGAAGTGGCGATTCACCCGTTGATGGTCGATGGCGTGCGAACCTTCTGCGGATTCATCACGGACATCACCGAACGGAAACGCGCTGCGGCCGAGATCGTTGCGTTGAATCAGCAGCTGGAAAGACGCGTCACTGAACGAACGGCCCAGCTGGAAAACGCCAACAAGGAGCTCGAGGCGTTCTCGTATTCAGTTTCGCATGACCTAAGAGCGCCCTTGCGGCACATCGATGGTTTCGCCAGCATGCTCGCGGCGCATAGCAGCGCGGAGCTTGATGACAAAGGTCGGCGCTACATCACGGTGATCACGGAAGCGGCGCAGCGGATGGGTCGATTGATCGACGATCTGCTGTCTTTCTCCCGGCACGGGCGCACGGAGATGCGACACGTGCCCGTAAACCTCAATGTTTTGGTGAAAGATGTCAGGCGACAGCTGTTGATGGACATGAAGGACCGCGCGATTACCTGGAAGGTTGGAACGCTGCCCGAGGTGTCGGGTGATCTTGCGATGTTGCGGCAGGTCTTCGCGAACCTGCTCGGCAACGCCGTGAAGTACACGCGACGGAAGCCGGAGGCGATCATTGAGGTGGGCTCAACGACCAATCCTGAAGGCGAAATGGTCGTCTTCGTGCGAGATAACGGAGCAGGCTTTGACGCCAAATACGCGGACCGGCTCTTTGGCGTGTTTCAACGGTTGCACACGGAGAGTGAGTTCGAGGGCACGGGCGTGGGCCTGGCGAACGTACGGAGAATCATCATACGGCACGGCGGGCGAACGTGGGCCGAGGGCGTGGTCGACGAAGGAGCGACGTTCTACTTTTCGCTGCCAGGACAAGTCTCCGCGAGTTGAGCTGATCGTTGCGCGGGGAGAGCCGAGCTCGCTGAGGTGGTGCGAGATGCCGCCAATCGAGGTGACGTCCTACTGGTCCGCCAGCGGGGCTAGATCATTTACCAAACGCCGTACCTCAACCATCCGGTTCAAACAAGCAGCAGGCCGGGTGCTTCAACCAACTGCTTCAGCGCGGACAGGAACTGCGCTCCGACCGCGCCATCGACCACGCGATGATCGCACGACAGCGTGAGCATCATCGTGTTGCCGATGACGATCTGACCGTTCTTGACCACCGGCTTCGTAACCGTGGTTCCTACCGCCAGGATTCCGGCGTTCGGCGGGTTGATGATGGCGTTGAATTTTGTGATGCCCATCATTCCGAGGTTCGAGACGCAGAACGTGCCGCCGGTGTATTCCGCGGGACTGAGTTTTCGATCACGGGCGCGTTTTCCGAGCGCCTTGGCTTCGGTGCTGATGGCGAAGACTGATTTCGCGTGCGTGTCCTTGATCACGGGAGTGATCAGTCCGTCTTCAATCGCCACCGCGAAAGAAACGTGGGCGGAAGCGAAGTAGTGAATCGCGGTGCCTTCCCACGATGCGTTGGCGGCAGGGACGCGACGCAACGCTTCGGCGGTGGCCTTGAGAATGAAATCGTTGACGGAGAGTTTGACCCCTTCCTTCTCCAGACCCGTGTTCAGCTGGGCGCGGAGAGCGAGGAGTGGATCGGCGTCGACCTCGATATCGAGATAGAAATGGGGAATCTGCGTCTTCGCTTCGATCAAGCGCCTGGCGATGACGCCGCGCATATTCGAAACAGGGACCACGCGTTCTTCCTGGATCGGACCCGTCCTCGACGGGGAACCGCCCGAAAAATTCCCGGCCGGTGCTTTTGCCGCCGGGCGGGGATTCTTCTCCGCCGCGAGGATATCTGCGCGAACGATACGTCCGCCAGGGCCGGATCCGGTTACGGTGGCCGGATCGATGCGTTTCTCCTCGGCAAGCTTGCGAGCGAGTGGGGAGATTTTGATTCGCCCGTTCGAGCTGCCGTTCGAAGGAGCAGCGACTGCAGTGGAAGCGGACCCATTGGCGGCCGGAGCCGCAGCCGGTGCTGCCGGGGTTGGGGCCTGAGCAGCGGCCGGGCGAGCTTCAACCTCTTTCTTCGAGGTGGTCGGCGCTCCTTCTCCGCTGGTGCTCTTTGCTTCAGAAGGTTCCGAAACGGGAGGAGGTGTCGGATCCTTCGCAGCCGGTGTGTCGACTTGTTCGCCCGCTTTGCCGACCGCGCAGAGAGGATCGCCGATGGCGACCTGCGAGCCACCCGCTGCGAAAATTTTTAGGAGCGTACCGTCGAAGAAACTCTCCAGCTCCATCGTCGCCTTATCCGTCTCAACCTCGGCGAGCATGTCTCCCGATTTTACGGCGTCGCCTTCTTTCTTCAGCCATTTGACCAGCGTGCCCACCGTCATGGTGTCACTGAGTTTCGGCATATCGATGATGTTGGCCATGGAAGAGGGGAGAATCAGGAGCTGAGAAAACGAAAGATCGTTCAGGCCAGGGTTTCGAGCGCGGCTTTCAAGACGCGTTGTGGATTGGGCAGCTGCTCCGATTCAACGGGCGGGCTGTAAATCGCCGGCGCGTCGATCGTGGCGAGGCGATTGATCGGCGCATCGAGCTGGTCGAACGCTTCCTTCTGAATCATGAACGCGATTTGCGAGCCGACACTGGCAAACGGCTTTTGCTCTTCGACGATCAGCACGCGATGCGTTTT
>JBDSPT010000202.1:0-3403 GCA_039930205.1 Opitutus sp.
GAATCTTCTTGAGACCAATTTTCAGCTGCTTCATGAACTTCGTTTACGTTCGAAGCTGAGAAGCTTCCCAGAGATTCGGCGTGCTGAAAAGATCCTCGATAAATCTCAGCTTGCGGCGGTTTTCGACTCTGTCGCCTTGGATGATGTGTCCCTTCGGGCTGGCGTCGACAAAGCTTGCGCAACGTGTAAAGCATTCACGCATGCGTTAGTCGGTTCGACATGGAAATGGCCCGAACACGTATCACGTGAGCGGTTATGACGACTCGAATAGCTCCGCGATTACGTCCTCAAGCGGCACGTCCTCGATCGTGATGTCGGCGACGGAGCCGGCGCTGAGGACTTCTTGGGAGACGGCGACCACTTTCTCGCCAGGGACTCTCAATGTGAATTTACCGTCCGGAGCTCGGCTGGTTTCACCGTATTGTGATTGCCACGTGTCCGGAAACGAAACGGCTCCGCTGCCGTCGCTGAGCGCGGGGACGAACGTGATTATCTTCTTCTTTGCGCCCCCGGCATTTTCTACCCCGGCTAACGCCCCATCGTAAATCTTTATGCCCTTGTGAATCACAACCACGCGTTCACATAGCTCCTTGATGTCTGCCATGTAATGGCTCGTCAAAAGAATCGTGACGCGGTGGCGCAGATTATAGTCCCGCAGAAATTGTCGGACTGCGCGCTGAGAAACCACGTCGAGCCCGATCGTGGGTTCATCCAGGAAAAGCACTCTCGGTCGATGGATGAGCGCAGCGATCAGCTCCATCTTCATGCGCTCACCGAGCGACAATTCCCGAACCATCACGTTGAGCTTTTTGCTCACGTCGAGCAACGTCACCAACTCGTCCAACGTCACTTTGAATTGGTCCCCTGGCAGTCCGTAAATCGCGCGCAGCAGATTGAAGGATTCGATCGCTGGCAGATCCCACCATAGCTGATTTTTCTGTCCCAAAACCAAAGCGAAAATTCGGCGATATGCGTTCTCTCGCTTTGTCGGGTCAAATCCAGCAACCCGCGCGCTTCCGCTGGTTGGATAAATCAGACCGGAAAGCATTTTCAGTGTCGTGGTTTTGCCGGCGCCGTTTGGGCCTAAGAATCCGACGAATTCCCCTTCAGCGATATCGAACGAGATGTCTTTAGCGGCTGCGGTTTCCTCGAACTCCCGATGAAAGAGGCCTTTCACACCGCCCCAAAATCCGGGCAGTTTCTTGTACGTTCGGAAAACGCGCGTGAGGTTTTGGACTTCGATCATTAGCTGGAAAAAAATGCCTGTATGGAGGCCACTAGCAGACTCAGCCTAAGCGTAGAGGCAAGCTACCGATGGGACTGTTCTCTCGCCTAACGCCTGCTAATTCGATTCCTATTGATGGTGTATAGGGCCGTCTGGGCGGCGTAGCGCTCAGAGTGTCCCCAACCGTGTATAATCGAGAACCGTGTGGCTGATCTTGCCTTCCGCGAGAGCGGCGCGATCCGTCAACAATCCGTTAGGTGAGAGGTCGTCTCCAAGCCGAAACACCAATCGATGAGTCCCGTCATCTGCGGCGGGGCTGAACAGTCCTGGTACAACGACCTGGGCGGGAACAGTCCGTTTCATCTCAGTATCCGCCTTGCAGCCGAGCGGAAAGTTTACGTTGTGAACTATGAATTTCCGATGCGGCGTTCGTGCAATCAGCTCGGGCGCGATCTGTGCCGCATGACGAGCTGACACCTTGAGCGTCTCAAGCAATGACGACTCCGGAACTCCGCCATTTTCTTTCAACCGCTCGTACAGTTCTGCACTCAAATCCTGTGAAAACGCAACTGACGGCAGTCCATGCAGTGCGCCTTCCCATGCACCGGCAATGGTGCCACTCGCAATTACGAAACCAAGCGAAGCGTTCATGCCTACGTTGATCCCGCTGATCACTCCGTCGATGGGCTCAGTCGTTTCTCCCATCGAACTCTTTTCGTCGATGAGCAGATGGCCGAGTGCGATGTTGATGCAATCGCTCGGGGTGCCATCGATGATCCAAGTTCGGCAACCGAAGTCGCGATCAGCAGCTGACACATGCACCGGGCGATTTCTAGATTTTGCAGCACCGATCCAGCTCTGTTCGTTTTTGGGCGCCACCACTGCTAGTTTATGGCCGGCGGCTAACAACGCTCGGATCAACTCGTAGAGAAACACACTGTTAATGCCATCGTCGTTGGTGACTAGGAAATGCACAGGCCCATCGCCGCAAGAAGCTGATCGGGGTGCAAGAGGCGAATGCCCGGCCATTCGCTTTGACGCCGCCGTTACGGCCATCAGGAGGACGCGAAAAAGCCGAAGAAGCAGGTCGCGACTTCGGCTTAAGAGTGAGTTCCACCCCTTAGGCAAAACGTTGGAGTTAGTTTGCTGCGTCTGCTGACGGGCTGGCTGGTTGCTGGGCCTGACCTTCCAGCTCCTTCATTGCCGCTTTGCGGCTTAGTCGGACCTTGCCGGACCGCTCATCAATGCCGATGCACTTAACCGTGATCGAATCGCCCATCTTTACGACGTCTTCAGTCCGGCGTACACGGAAGTCGGCCAGCTCACTGATGTGCACGAGTCCTTCTTTGCCAGGGGTGCATTCGACAAAGGCGCCGAAGTCTTTCACGCCCGTAACTCGGCCCGTATAAATCTTGCCGACTTCGATCGGCGCGCCTCCCCCGCTACCGCCATCACGGCCTCCACCGGCTCCGCAGAGTCCGTCGACTTCTTTGATCGCGCGATTCATCGCTTCGGCGTTGTTCGAATAGATGAACACCTTGCCCGAATCATCCTCGGCAATGTCGATCTGCGCACCGGTCGTCTCTGTGATGCGACGGATGGTCTTGCCGCCAGGCCCAATGAGGAGGCCGATCTTTTCCGGATCGATCTGGATTGTTTGAATGCGGGGCGCGTACTGGCTCAAATCCGCACGTGGTGCTGGCAGCGATGCGAGCATCGTCTTGAGGATCTCGACCCGGGCGTCGCGCGCTTGATGAATCGCAACCTTCGCAATTTCAAACGGCAAACCGTTGATCTTAAGATCGAGCTGGAAGCCCGTGATGCCCTTGGTCGTGCCGGCGAGCTTGAAATCCATGTCGCCGAAATGATCTTCTTCACCGAGAATGTCGGTGATCGTCGTCCACTTTCCGATCGAGCCATCAGCATTCTGTTCGGTCATCAGACCGCATGAGATACCGGCAACCGGAGCGATGATTGGCACGCCCGCGTCCATCAATGACAGGCAGCCACCGCAAATTGACGCCATGGACGTCGAGCCGTTCGATGCCATGATTTCTGACACGACGCGGATGGAGTAGGGGAACACGTCCTCTGGTGGTAACACCGGAACAAGGGAGCGCTCGGCCAAGGCGCCATGACCGATTTCACGACGACCTGGGCCTGTAAACCGACCGGTTT
>JBDSPT010000203.1:0-5670 GCA_039930205.1 Opitutus sp.
GGCCGGGTCATGGGCCTTATCATGTCGGCATTTGGCGCCAGCCAGGTTCTCGGGATTCCAGTCGGAATCTTTCTCGCCACTCATTTCGGCTGGCACGCGCCCTTTCTCATGATCGCGGGAGTCGGCCTGGTCGTTGGCATCGTCATTGCTTTCCGGATGCAGCCGGTGGACGGGCATCTGCGCCAGGGTCACCAACGAAGCGCGATGCGGCATCTCTGGGCGACGGCGAGCTCCTCGCGATACTGGGTGGGATTCCTCGCCACGATGCTGCTGGCGACCGGAGGCTTCATGCTCATGCCCTTTGCGAGCGCCTTCACCGTGAACAACCAGCACATCGCCCTCGAACGGCTGCCCCTGCTCTACGCGATCACCGGAGTATGCTCGATGATCTTCGGTCCGCTGATCGGACGTCTCAGCGACCGTGTCGGCAAGTACCCGACTTTCTGTTACGCGAGCATCGCAGGCATCGTCGTCATCCTGATCTACACCAACCTGAGCAACGCTCCGCTCTGGGAAATGATCCTGATCAGCGTCGTCATGTTTGCCACCATTACCGGCCGCATGGCTTCGGCAGGAGCGCTCACCTCGGCCATTCCTGCACCGCAGGACCGGGGCGCGTACATGTCGATCAGCTCCTCGTTGCAGCAGTTCTCCGGTGGCATCGCGTCACTCCTGGCTGGTCTGATCGTGTTCCAAGCGCCTTCCGGACGCATCGAACGCTACCCCTGGCTCGGGATCGTGGTCTCGGTCAGCACCCTGGTCGCGATCTGGCTGATGTACCGCGTGCACCGGCTCGTATCCTCAACGCGGATGCCAGGCCACCAGGCTCCCGTTCCCGTCTCCAGCGCGGAGTAACCTGCGTCGCAGTTTCGACGCCAGGGCATTTCCTTGCGATGGATCTGTCGGCTCGGCCATCGCGACCAGCTCCCCGACAAACCAGCCGTTGCCAACGGTGAAGAAGCCGCTGCGGGCAAGTCAGAGACCCTGCTCTGCCCGGATCCACGATCTTTCGTGTCGTTCTCGTCTTTCGTGGTCCAAGTCGTTCCGCGTGCCTCCTCCTCAGCCCGCTTCCGTGTCCTCCGGGTGTTCTGTGGGCATATCGTCCCTTACTTGCTTTTGATGGTCCCACTGTTCGGCAGAAAAACCTCTGTTCACATCACCGTGAACGGATCAACGTCTCGTTCATGAAACCCCACCGCTTTCGTCTCCCTCTGCTCCTCTCCCTGTTCGCCTGCGTAGCGGCTTTCGCCGCCGAGCCGAAGCTGCAGCCGCTGTTCAACGGCAAGGATCTCACGAACTTCAAAGCCGAAGCTTCGAAAGCTTTCTGGCGCGTCGAAAATGGCGTTCTCGTTGGCGAAAACGACGAAGCCAAGAAGGGCAACTATCTCTGGACCGAAAAGGACTACAGTGACTTCGTCATCGAGTTCGACGTGCGTTGGCAGCCCACCGGCACAAAGCGCGGTGTCGATACGGGCATCGAAATGCGAAAGCCGAGCATCCAACTTCAGCTCGGGATTTCCGGCAGCTTGTTGGTCGACATGTCCGGATCCTTCTACACCGGCGGCAAACCCGCGTATCCCGAAGTCGGCCAGGCGAAGCACGCCCGGGAATTGATGAAGCCCGAGGGCGAGTGGAATACGTTTCGGATTCAGGCCAAGGGCTCGACCTTCACGTGCTGGATCAACGGCACCAAGGCCTCCGAGTACACGGACGAGAAATTCTCCGGCGCCGCGCCGATCGGCCTCCAGATCCATCCCGGCGTCGCGATGAAGTGCGAGTATCGCAACCTCAAGATCGCCGAGCTCTGAGCTTGTCCCGCAGTGCGGCGGCTTGACGCCGCGATCGACGAACGCTCGCCAGGGCTATCCTGAGCTGGACGAGTACTACACCATCCGGGCCGATGGCGAAACGATCGGGCGTGGATCGAAATCTCCCCCTGTTCCGACGCGCGCAGTCATCGCATCGTCAACGGGCAACTGATCGGTTCCTACGCCGTTCCCTCTCTGGAGTGCGGCGGCTCGACCTCGCGGCTCGGCGCGACGCCCCTTCGGACCCGACTCTGCTCGCCGCCAACTGCAGCGCCTCGCCGAGGACGTTCGTGCCACGGCTCGCTCTGCGCAGCTCGCGTTCGCGCTCCTCGGTGTGCCGTCGTCTGTCCCGCTAGCGGGATCCAAGCGTTTCGATCCCGGGCTATTCCGCATGGGTTGAAATAACTCGAGTGGCCTTAGCAGTTATACCGCAGCTTGTTACAACCGATCGATCGCAGCTGGCATACCACCTGCAAAGTCTGTTGAGCCCCTCTACTACGCCGAACCCCACATGCACGATCTTCGCTACGCTTTTCGCCAACTGATCAAGTCGCCCGGTTTCACCGCGATCGCCGTGCTCACGCTGGCCCTCGGCATCGGCCTGAACACTTCGATGTTCAGCTTTATGAACCTGCTCATCCTGCAGCCGGTTCCCTACCCACACCGGGATCAACTGTTCCGCGTCTATCGCACCACGCCGCAGACTCAGACAGGTGGCCATTCAGCGTCTGACTTTCTTGAATTGGATCGTGAGATGACGTCGTTCGCCCGGGTCGCCGCGTATCGACAATGGGGTTACACGCTCACGCTCGAGGGCCGGTCGTCCGTCAATCTCAACGCGCTTCGCGTTTCGTCCAACTTCTTTCCCACCCTCGGACTGCAGCCCGCCGTGGGCCGGTTTTTCACCGCCGAGGAGGATCACCCCAACAACCATGTCGTGATGCTGAGCTACGATACATGGGAGGCGCACTTCGGCGGCGATCCCGATGTCGTCGGAAAAGAAGTACGGATCGATGGCGAAGCCACGACCATCATCGGCGTCATGCCTGCTTCCTTTGCGTCCGTCTTCCTCTGGGGACCGAGCGATGCCTTTCGTCCGCTCGCTCTGACGGATCGGGAAAAGCAGAGCTTGGGAGAAATGGAGACGAACGTGATTGCGCGTCAAAGTGCCGGGCTGTCGCCCGTGCAGCTCAACGTTCGTTTGCAAACGCTTGCCGGGCGTCTCGCGCTAAGTCGCCCCAAAGAACGGAGTCGGGACGGACTCCGCGCGGTCGCCTTGCAGGAGAGCGGGAAGAATCCGGCAACGATCGGCATCTCCTGGATCCTCGTCGGACTGGCGGGATTCGTCCTGTTGATCGCCTGCGGCAATCTCGCGAATCTTCAGCTGGCTCGATCCATTTCGCGCAGTCACGAGTTCGCGATTCGGGCCGCACTGGGCGCTTCTCGTTCCCGCCTGCTCGCGCCTCTGCTCGCAGAGAGTGTCTTGCTAAGTTTCGGCGGCGGACTGCTGGGCGTACTCATCGCCGTGTGGGCGAATGACTGGATTTCAAGCCGCCTGTCGGATAACGGCATCTACAAGCTCGTCCTTGCGCTCGACTGGCGCGTCATGACCTTCGCGTTGCTGGTTTCCATGGCGACCGGCATTTTCTTCGGCCTGGTCCCTGCGTGGTTGATGACGCGCGTTGGCGTAAACGCTTCATTGAAGAGCGGAACTCGCGGCAATACGGGCGACCGCGCCCAGCACCGTCTCCGTCACGGGCTCATCGTTGTCCAGTTCGCACTCGCACTGCTGCTGCTCGCGGGGGCCGGACTTTTCATTCGCAGCCTCGACCGACTGCTCGCGATCGATCCCGGCTGGAATCACCGCTCGGTCCTTCAGGCGGTTATCAACCTGCCGCCGGCGAAATACTCGCCTGAGCAGGCCCACCAGTTCTACCGGCAGTTGCAGGAACGCCTCGCCGCACTTCCCGGAGTCGACGGTGCCACGGTGGGATGGACCATTCCCGTGTTCCAATTCCTGACGACGCGCAGCTTCGTCGTCGAAGGTCAGGCCGCACCTGTTCCTGGCCGCGAGCCCGTCGCCTATGTCAATGGTATCTCACCGTCATATCTGCCGACACTCCAGATCAAGCTGCTGTCCGGCCGCAATTTCTCCGAATCGGACACGCGAAACTCCGTCCCCGTCGTCATGATCAACGCGTCAATGGCTCGAGCGCTCTTCCCCAAAGGCGACGCCATCGGTCACCGCATCGGCAATTCCGATCCCACGCAGCCGGGCTGGTTTGAAATCGTCGGAATCGTCACCGACATCGGCTTTGCCATCGGCGGTATTCCGACCACCTCGCCCTTTCAGGTCCTGCGTCCTCTTTCCCAGGATACGTGGAACTATTCCTCCGTCGCGATCCGCTCGTCCACACCTGAGGCCATGGGAGAAACCTTGCGGCAAACGATCGCGAGCCTCGATCCCGATCTGGCCATCCAGCAATTCGGCACGGTGAAACAGGTCGGAAAACTGGTCACTGGCACCATGTCGATGATCAACACCCTCCTGATCTCGTTCGCGTTGCTCGGACTGTTTCTCGCCGCGCTGGGGATCTACGGCGTGGTCGCGCGACTGGTGGTGCAGCGTACACCTGAAATCGGAGTTCGTGTCGCGCTGGGAGCCGCATCGTCTGACGTCATCTGGCTGATTCTGCGGACTGGCCTGAAGCTCACTCTTTGGGGTACGTTCATCGGCCTCATGGCAGCATATGGAGTCAGCCGGGCGTTGAGCCAGGCGTTGCCCCGCATGCCCGTCGACGATCCACTCGTCCTCGTGGGCGTAGCCGCCATCCTGATCGCGATCGGGCTCGTCGCCTGCTGGCTACCCGCAAGGCGCGCCAGCCGGGTGGATCCCATCGTCGCACTGCGCGCGGAGTAAATCGATTCGATCGCAAGCTGGTTGAGGAGCGTCACTGACCTGCCCTTCGGCAAGGCGAAGAATGCGTTCGAGCACACCGCGGCCTTTTCCTGCCACTGCTCAGCGTCCTTGATTCCTGCCCGTGGTCGGTTAGACGCAGTGCGGTCCAATTCACCTCGCATGTCTCTCAGCCTGAAGGAAGCCGCTCGTCTGAATGGGCGCATCATTTACCTGGAGCTGCTGGTCCTCCTTCTGTCGCTCTACTCGCTGGGCGCACTCGTGGTGGACCTGCTGGTCACGCTCGATCCGGGAACGCGACGGATGCTCCGGGAGATCGATGACGCGGTGTGCGGGGTCTTCCTCCTCGATTTCATGGTTCACTTCTACCTTGCGCCGTCCAAGGCCACGTTCATGCGCATGGGTTGGATCGACCTATTGTCGAGCATTCCGGAAATCAGCTGGCTGCGCTGGGGTCGCGTGTTTCGCGTTTTCCGAATCATTCGTGCGCTTCGCTCCGTGGCCGCAGTCTATCAGCATTTTTCCACCGAGCGGGCCAAAGGCACGTTCGTGATGGTCGGACTCATGTCGATTGTCGCGGTGTTGCTGGCGACAATCGCGGTGTATGAATTGGAGCACGGCCAACCCGGCGCCAATATCCATACGCCCGGTGACGCACTTTGGTGGGCCTTCGCCACCATTACCACGATCGGGTACGGCGACCACTTCCCCATGACGGTGGCCGGCCGCATCGTGGCCGTCATTCTCGTCGTCTTCGGGCTGAGTTTTTTCGGCACCTTCACGGCGTACGTGGCCAGCTTTTTCCTCGAGAAAGCCCAGCTGAAGGAGGAGTCCGAGATTCATCGACTCATCCACGAAGTGCGCCGCTTGCGCGAGCAAGTCGCGGAACTAGCCGCGCGCATGCCGAACGACACCACCACGGGCACCGCGCCGCCGACTCACCCG
>JBDSPT010000204.1:0-3913 GCA_039930205.1 Opitutus sp.
CGGCTTGCTATCAAACTTTCACCGCACTGATCGAGCCCATGCTCGACAGCATGCACAAGGGCACGGCTCACACGGGAAAAGTCCCGCAGAAAGCACTCGCCCGTAAATCACTTCACGACCGACTTTCTAAACTCGAGCTCGACCTCACTGCCGCGATCAAATCTGAGCGCTATGAGGATGCCGCTCGTTGCCGAGATGAAATCAACCAAGTCAAACAAACCAGCGGGCAAAAGCCGACGCGTTAAGCCCATGACCATTGCTTCGCTCATCGACACGCCTTGTGAGCTGACAGATGCGGCGAGCAGTAAGACGGCCGTGGTGCTGATGACGCGCATTCGCCTGGCGCGTAATCTCGCCGGTAATCCGTTCCCGGGCTGGGCGAAGCCGACACAACGCGGAGAGGTCCTCGAAGCGTGTCGCGATGCGTTATCGGCCACCATGCCAATGAAGCGCAGCCTGAGTGTCAGCGTCGACGAACTTTCAGATCTCGAAAAACAGATTCTCGTTGAGCGCCATTTGATCAGTCGCGAATTGAGCGGAGCCAAAGCAGGTTCCGGCGTGGTGATCAGCCGCGATCAAACTTTTTCGGTGATGATCAACGAAGAAGATCATCTTCGCATCCAAGTTCTGCGCTCGGGGTTCCAACTGAAGAAGGCTTGGAACACGATCAACGAATTGGACACGGCGATCGAAGATCGGATCGATTACGCTTTCTCTCCTTCACTCGGTTACCTGACAGCGTGCCCAACGAACATCGGGACCGGCATGCGGGCGTCGGCGATGATGCACCTGCCCGCCTTGGTGATCGGGAATCAGATGGAGAAAGTCGTGCGTGCGGTGAATCAGCTTGGCATGGTCGTTCGCGGATTGTTCGGCGAAGGATCGGACGCGAGCGGCAGCATTTTCCAGATCTCGAATCAGACGACGCTTGGTGAGTCGGAAGACGAGATCATCAAGCGGCTGGGTAGCGTTTTGACGTCCATCATCGATCACGAGTTGAACGCGCGGCAGAAACTGCTCGAGGCCGATTCCGGCAAGCTGTTCGATAAAATCGGACGCGCTTACGGGATCTTACGTAACAGTCATCTTTTAAGCTCTGGTGAAGCGATGAATCTTCTGTCGCTGCTTCGATTGGGAATCGATCTTCGGGTGTTCCCGGACGCGCACCGTTCGGTCATCGATCGGTTGTTCATCGAAGCGCAGCCCGGACATCTGCAACACGCGCAGAAAGGCGAGTTTGAACCCGGCCAGAGAGATCTTTTGCGCGCAGGTCGCCTCCGGGCGGAATTTGCCAATTTTCCGCAACCGAATTTTACTTTCACGTCCGACGGGTCGAATTAACCCATTTAACACATGTCTCAAGAACCCATGAATAACTTCACGCCACGTGCCCAGCAGGTGCTGGCTTTGGCTCGCAAGGAGGCGGACCGGTTCCATCACAATTATGTGGGCACCGAGCATATCCTCCTGGGGCTAATTAAGCTTGGCCAAGGAGTGGCAGTGAGTGTGTTGCAAAAGATGGGTCTCGATTTGGAGACCGTGCGATCCGCCGTCGAGAAGCAGGTTGGAACGGGTCAGGAAACGAAGACTCAAGGCAGCATTCCTTATACTCCTCGCGTCAAAAAGGTCCTGGCGCTTGCCGGCAAGGAAGCGAAGACGCTCAATCATTCGTACGTTGGAACAGAACACATATTACTCGGCCTCCTGCGGGAAGGTGAAGGCGTTGCCGCACGCGTGTTGAAGTCTCTCGACATCGACATCGAACGCACACGGAACGAGATCCTTCGCGAACTCGATCCTCAGTTCTCCAGCAGCCAGAGCGGCGATGCTCCCGGCGAAGAGGCTTCAGCTGGCTCGCCCCAACGCTCCGGTGGCCAATCTGAGGACAAAAAAGAGGTTAAGACGCCAGCGCTCAAGGCGTTTGGCCGCGACCTCACTGAGCTCGCTCGCAAAGGCGAAATGGACCCGGTCATCGGTCGCAAAAATGAGATCCGCCGCGTTGTTCAAATTCTCTGCCGTCGCACTAAGAACAACCCGGTTCTAATCGGTGAAGCGGGCGTGGGTAAGACCGCCATCGTGGAAGGTCTTGCTCAAGAAATCGCGAGCGGCGTTGTCCCTGAGATTCTTCTCGAGAAGAAAGTCATCACTCTGGACCTCGCTCTCATGGTTGCGGGCACGAAGTACCGCGGCCAGTTCGAAGAGCGGATCAAAGCTGTGATGGACGAGATTAAGCGCGCGAAGAACATCATCTTGTTCATTGACGAGCTTCACACGATTGTCGGGGCTGGCGCAGCCGAAGGAGCGATGGACGCCTCAAATATCTTCAAGCCTGCACTCTCGCGTGGTGAACTGCAGTGCGTCGGAGCGACGACGCTCAACGAGTACCGCAAGTATATCGAGAAGGACTCGGCGTTGGATCGCCGCTTTCAATCCGTTAAGGTCGAGGCACCATCCGTCGACGACACGATCCTCATCCTCAAGGGCATTCGCTCGAAGTACGAAGATCACCATAAGGCGATTTTTACGGACAAGTCGCTCGAGGCATCCGCGAAGCTTTCCGACCGTTACATCACGGGTCGATTCCTTCCCGACAAGGCAATCGACGTCATGGACGAAGCCGGCTCGCGTGCGCGCATCGGCGCTCTCACCCGTCCACCGTCCGTTGAAAATTTGACCAAGGAAATCGAGGAGGTTTGCGCGTTGAAGGAAAAGGCCATCAGCGAACAGCACTTCGAAGAGGCCGCCCGGTATCGAGACCAGGAGAAGCAACTCCGCGTGAAGCAGGATCAGATCACGGAAGAGTGGAAGAAAGCGCGCGAAGAAAAGCGTGTGAACATCGATGAAGACCTCATCATGCAGGTCGTCGCCGACTGGACGGGTATTCCGCTTAACCGGATGGAGAAGAAAGAGAGCGAGAAGCTCCTTGCGATGGAGTCAGAGCTCCAACGCGCGGTAATCGGCCAGGACATCGCTGCGGTGTCCGTTGCCCGTGCTCTCCGCCGCTCGCGTGCTGATCTCAAAGATCCTCGCCGTCCCATCGGATCGTTCATGTTCGTCGGACCTACAGGCGTGGGCAAGACCATGCTCGCGAAACAACTTGCCGCTCAGATGTTTGGCAATCAGGACGCGATCATCCAAATCGACATGTCTGAGTACATGGAGAAGTTCGCGGTCTCACGTCTGGTTGGCTCGCCTCCCGGTTATGTAGGCTACGACGAGGGTGGTCAGTTGACCGAAGCCGTTCGCCGCCGTCCCTACGCCGTCATCTTGTTCGATGAAGTCGAGAAGGCGCATCCTGACGTGATCCAAATCCTGCTGCAGATCTTGGAAGACGGCCGGTTGACCGACTCGCTCGGCCGTACGGTGGATTTCCGCAACACGATTATCATCATGACGAGTAACGTCGGAGCGCAGCTGCTTCAACGTCAGACGTCGATGGGTTTTGCGGCTGCCGCGTCCAGCTTCAATGACGCCGAGAAAATGCGCGAAAAGGTGCTCGAAGAGGCTAAGCGTATCTTCAAGCCGGAGTTCTTGAATCGCATCTCGGACATCATCTTCTTCCGTCCGCTCGATAAGAAGGACTTGGTGAAGATTGTTGAACTCGAGATCACGAACTTCTCGAAGCGTCTTTCCGAGCGGAAGATCACGCTCGAGTTCACACCCGAGTCCAAGGAACTCCTCATCGAGAAAGGTTACGACGAAAAGTACGGCGCCCGGCCATTGCGTCGCGCGATCGAGCATTACCTCGAGGACCCGCTTGCTGAAGCATTGCTTCGGGGTGAGGTTAAGGATGGCGAACCCTGCATCGTCGACCGCGAGGGCGAAAAACTCATCTTCAAACAAAAGGCGCCTGCCGCGGATAGCGGCGTCGCCCCGTAAAAAAGAACGACTAACCGTCGTCCAATGGAACCCC
>JBDSPT010000205.1:0-9403 GCA_039930205.1 Opitutus sp.
ACCGTATCAGACCGTCTGTGACACCGGCTTGCTGGCGGGCTTCGGGCGTCATCCCACGATGACTGGTACGCGCCGGGCGCGTGATCAACGTCTCCGGTCCGCCGAGACTGACCGCATAAACGACAAGCTTCAGTCCATCGATGAAACGCGCCGCGGCCGTCTCTCCCCAGCGAGTTCAAATGAGAGCAGACCACCCGCGTGCTTCATCTGTCGGCGGAAGAGTGCCAGCTGCGGATCAAGCGGCAGGCCGGGGTAATAGACGCGTGAAACCTGAGGCTGGCGCTGCAACCAGTCGACGACGGCGGAGGCGTTGTGATTGTGCTTCGCCATCCGCAGAGCGAAGGTCTTGAGTCCGGAGTTCGCAGAGATCGGGGAGGCGATTCGAGTGATTTTAACTTAAATGGCTCGCGCGCGCCACGGGTCGTTTCCGAGTTCACGAGCAGGTTTCCGTCCTGCCGCTTTTTTCACGTGCAGAACGGAGACTCTGCCCTACGTTGGCGCCATGGCATCGGCAGATCCGCGTGACGAAGACATCTTGGAGATCGTCGATCAGCGGCGACCAGCGGCGCATCCGTTGAAATACATCGTGTGGGGCATCGTCGGATTGGCCTTCGTGATCTGCGGTTACCGGCTGTTGCTGCACTTCACACCGCGAGCGGTTGTGGGCGCGGTCACGTCGCCGTTGGAGAAAAGCGCTGCGCTCACCGGCCGCTTTCTGGCCCACGTGGGCAGCTTCCTGACCAAGTCGCGAGTTTCGACCACCTCGGAAATCGAGATTGGTCGGGTCACCGCCACCGACAAACTCGGCCCGCTGATCGTCGCCCGCCAAGACCTCGCCGTGAGATTCACGAACGTGGACGAACATATCTTTGGCACGAGTACGGCGGAAGTTCGGGCCTTCGGTCAGGCGTACTATTTCGTTCCGCTGCTGGGGCCGTCCGCCGCGTGGAAGATCGAGAACACGGAGAGGAACGGCGTGCGGGTTTGCATCGTTCACGCTCCCGCATTGCGGGTGCTCACGCCGGTCAACGTGGACACGCGCCGTATCGAGATTCGCGCGACCACCGGGGCATTCCGCTCTAACCAGCAGGAGATGACGGAGGCGGCGCTCGCGGACATCACGCCACGATTCAATCAGGAAGCCCGCCTGCGTGAGCCGGAAGTGCGGCAGGCCGCCCGCAAGACGATCTCGGCGTTTATCAAGACCTGGCTGGAGGGCGATGCGAACTGGGGAACCGGTCGGATGAACGCGATTCAGGTGCTTTTCCCGGGAGAGGCGCCGGTTGATGCGGAGTTCGCAATCCCGGGTTTCTACGAGCATCCATGAAGCGGACTGTGGTGATTAAGGATGCGGAACCGATCGCGTCGCGGGGGTGGGTGAAATACCGTCCCGCGCTGACGTTTGTTTGTGCGTTCCTGGCTGATGGACTGCAGTGGCTGCTCCCGTTTCTCTGGCCCGTGTGCGATGGCGCGATGGTGGTCGCGGTGTTGATCCTGTGGGGCTGGCGCTGGGAAGTGCTCGTCGCAATCGTTCCGGAATTGATCCCGGGCCTGGAACTCGCGCCGACCTGGATAATTTTCGCCGGCTATCTGGTGATGGCGCGACGAGGCGAAGGTCAGGCGCCCGTGATTCGAACAAACACGAGCAAGCCGCCCGAGAAGAAGGTCGAGCCGTTGTGAGCGAGCTCTGACGACCGAGGTCAATGCGTGAGCCGCCGCGACGCCGCGAGCAGGCCCAAGCTTGCTCGACCGTCGATCACGTCTCCGCGAATGGCCTACGCTACGTTCTCGAGCACCCGACGTTTCACCAGAGCCAATCCAACCAGCGAGACGCTGAGCAGTACGCCGACAGCGCCGGCGTCTGGCACCGAGCGAGTCGTGGTCGCCGGTGTCGCATAAATGAAGTCGTCCATCACCACGACATCGTCGATCTGATTTCCCAGCACGCCGTTGGACACGATGGTGTTCAAACCTGAGGTGATCCGGACGCGACTGATTTGATTCTCACCAGTCTCGATGATCCCACCGAGAAAACTCAGCCCCTGATTACCGGCGACCGAGGCGAAGCGGGAGAACAGGAGATTGTTTTCGCTATCGAAAAATTGAAGCCGGGTGGTTTCGGCGACTTCTACGTCGACGAAAATGAGACCGAAGGCACTCGTCGTCGCCGCCGTCGCGGTGCCGGGCAGGAAGAACGAGACGTCCGTGATATTACTGTTCACGGCCGTGAAGAGCTTTTGCGCAGAAAATGTCTGAAAGTCGCTAGGAAATCCGAAGAGGGGCGCCGTCGCCTCACCCGCGTTAGCGCTCACCATAAAGCCGGTTCCGGGCGTGCTTAGAACGACGCCACGCGGCGAAGTCACGTTGAAGAAGTTCGCCGGGAGCGAGTTCGGGTCGGATAAACTGTTCGGCACGCCATCCCAATTGATCTCCCGACGCAGGCCGCCGAAATCGCCGTTCGCGCCGGCCACGGTTCCGCCGCCGATCGCGGTGCGGAAGCTATCCCGCATGGCAGTGATTGAAGCAGCGGTTGATCCAGCAGCCTCGAAAACCGTGACTGCGGAACAGGTGAAGGTTCCGGCGACAAACAGACCTAAACTAAGAAGTAAGCGATTCATATGGGTGCCCCCCGCAAGCATGGGGATTGCCACGATCGAGCCAAATTCTCGGAGTCAGCGTTGCTTGTTAACTGAGAGCTAGTTGTGCGGAATTGATCGTCTCAGCAAAACGGATCGGTTCCGGTCGCTCACCTAAAACTGGCAGGAGATTCTTACAGTTGTCGGAATATCGATCAGCCATCGTTTCGCGCCGTGGCAGCGCATGTTGGCAGAAAGTTTGGGTGATCAACACCGCTTCCCGGCCACTCCGTCCGGAATGACAAACTGAGGTGTTTCGAGCAGGGGCTCGGTCGGAGGCTGTGCGATTGCTGATAGGTGAGGTGAGCGGTCGCGAGCGCGCAGCGGCCCTGACCACGACTGTTGATTGCGATCACACGTCGGTTCGCGCTGAAGGCTTCGATCTGGAAGCGAAGTTGCGCGATGCTGCCTCCGTTCCCGTGCAACATCTCGAGAGGCGTGCCGCTGCCACAGCTCTCGTAGTAGAGCCGTACTCCGTCGCCACAACGTTCGGCCGCAATTCGCGCGACGCGGCGCCTCGCGTTCCTGCCGACAATGAAAAGCGCGGCATTTGCGTGGTCGCCATTTCTGCGGGTTCGAACCTGTCTACATTCAACCCCGTATCAGGCTCAGCACTCCGGAACCTTTCGCCCCATCGATGAAACTTCTCGTAACGCCGCTCGATCTTTGCGCTCCGCCCAAAACGCCCGAGCGTAATCACGTCGACGTCGGTTGGCTTGATCGCTGGCGACATCGCTCCCATCTGTTTCTGGTCGCCTGCACCATGATCTCCAACCTTCAAGCGGCTCCGAAATTTCAGACTGCCCGTCCGGTCTGGCCTGAGGGGCGGTCGAGCGAGATGAACCTGTTCGTCGAATTTCGCGCACAGTTCGCTCAAGCCAGGGCGGGTCCTGCGCTTCTGCGCCTGACCGGAGCCACGGAATACCGGATTCACGTGAACGGCGAGTACGCGGGCTTCGGCCCAGCGCGCGCAGGTCACGGATTTTATCGCGTCGACGAAATTGATCTCACGAGCCGGCTGCGCCTCGGCAACAACGAGGTCCTCATCGAAGTGGCGGGGTACAACTCCAACAGCTACGACTTACTCGATCAACCCTCGTTTCTGCAGGCCGAGGTGGTGCTGGACGGCCAGGTCGTCGCGGCCACTGGCGCCAAGAGCTTCGAAACGCGCGTGCGTCACGATCGGATACAGAAGGTGCAGCGCTACAGTTTTCAGCGGCCGTTCTCTGAGGTCTGGCGGATGCCGGGTCCAACCGCCGAATCCGTGGCTTGTGTGATCGTCGAGCCCAAGGCCCTCGCTCCGCGGCGGGTGCCGTTTTCCACCTTCAAGGTTCGTGAGCCGATCGCCCATCTCACCGAGGGCGAGATGGCCCATCACGGGCCACCGGAGAAACCGTGGAAAGACCGTTCGCTCACCGCGATCGGGCCGAAACTAAAGGGTTATCCCGAGTCCGAACTCACGACCATCCCGTCGCTCGAACTCCAAGCCTTCAGCAACGCCTCATCGCGGCCAGCTGGTCGGGCCGGCCCCTTTCATCTCAAAGCGAACTCCTATCGCATCCTCGATCTCGGAGTGAACCGGACCGGTTTCGTCGGCTTGGAAGTCGAGGCGCACACGCGTACCCGATTGTTTGTGACGTTTGATGAGGTCCTGACGAATGGGGACGTCGATTTCCGGCGTCTCGATTGCGTGAACATCGTGGCTTACGACTTCGAGCCGGGGACGCATCGCGTCGAGTCATTCGAGCCGTATACGATGCGTTACGTTAAAGTGATTTCGCTGGAAGGCGATTGCGAGGTGAGTGACGTCCATTTGCGGGAGTTTGTGAACCCACACGCCGATCGCGCGCAGTTCGAGGCGGGCGATCCGCGGCTGAATCGCATCTTCGAGGCGGCGCGCGAGACGTTTGGACAGAACGCCACCGACCTATTTATGGATTGTCCCTCGCGTGAGCGCGCGGGTTGGTTGTGCGACAGTTTCTTCACGGCGCGCGTCGCCGCGGATCTCTCGGGCGAGACGACCGTCGAGACGAACTTTCTGGAGAACTATCAGCGTCCGCCGTCGTTTGCGTTCCTCCCGGACGGAATGCTTCCGATGTGTTATCCCGCCGATCACTACGACGGAGTTTTCATTCCGAACTGGGCGATGTGGTTTGTCCTGCAACTCGCGGAGTATGCCGATCGCAGCGGAGATCGGGAACTGGTTGAAGCGCTTCGGCCCCGCGTGGTGAAACTTCTCGAGTTCTTCCGGCAGTATGAAAACACCGACGGGCTGCTCGAAAAGCTGCCGGGTTGGGTCTTCGTCGAGTGGTCGCAGGCGAACAAGTTCGTCCAGGATGTGAACTATCCTTCGAACATGTTGTACGCCGAGATGCTCGATGCGGCGGACCGGCTGTATCAAGGATTGGGAGTCGGCCCCCAAGCCGCACAGATCCGCGATACGATCCGGCGGCAATCGTTCGACGGAGAATTTTTCGTCGACAACGCCCTGCGGCAGGACGGGCAATTGAAGGTGACGACGAATCGCACGGAAGTTTGCCAGTACTTCGCGTTCTATTGCGGAGTCGCGACGCCGAAGTCGCATCCGCGACTTTGGCAGCGGCTCACCACCGACTTCGGACCGCAGCGAAAGCAGAGTGGGGCGTTCCCGGAGATCTGGCCGGCCAACGCGTTCGTCGGAAACCAGCTTCGCTTTGAACTGCTCTCCCGCTACCACCGAAACCAGCAGATCCTGGACGAGGCGATTGGTTACTGGCTCTACATGGTGGAACGAACCGGCACGCTGTGGGAACACGATTCGACGCTCGCCAGCTGCAGCCACGGCTTCGCGTCGCATGCGGCGCACACTCTGATCCGCGATGTGCTCGGTCTGGCGCGTGTTGATACGATCGGGAAATTCGTTCACGTGCGATTTGCCGACCTCACGCTCGAGCGCTGCCAGGGATCGCTGCCGACGGCCGATGGGCCGATTGAACTCCGCTGGCGACGCGACGGAGACACGGTCAAGTACGCGCTCACCCTTCCGCCCGGCTTCACCGTCCAGGTGGAGAATCTCACAGGCAAGACGCTGGTGCAGGAGTGAGTGACGGCATTCCGCTTCGGCGTGGACCCGTACTGCGCGACGCGAGCCTTCACACCAAATGTGGAACTCTGGGAAATCAGGAACGGAAGAGAGTGTCTCAGAATCCTGATACCGTTGCGCTCTTCGTGTCTTTTGCGTGTGGAAATAATCCGACCGGGAAATCAGGAGCGGACACGCCGTTCCTGATTTCTTGAGATGCACCTGTAAATTCGCTGCGCCAGGCCTTGCGACTGCTCGGATTCGCCGACATTCGAAATCGTATGCGCTACGTGATGAAACAGAAATTCTGGTCGTGGGGTGATGATTTCATGATTCGCGACGAGCGCGGACAGGATGCGTTCCTCGTCGATGGCCACGCGTTTAGCTGGGGCGACAAACTGTCGTTTCAGGACATGAACGGCCGCGAGCTTGCGTTCATCCGGCAGAAACTCCTCTCGTGGGGACCCACGTATGAGATCGAGAGTAACGGGCAGTTACTGGCGGTGGTGAAGAAGCACCTGTTCACGTTTCTCCGCTGCCGGTTCACCGTCGACGTCCCGGGCCCAAACGATCTCGAAGCGACCGGTAATATTCTCGATCACGAGTATACGTTCGAGCGGGGCGGACAGACCGTCGCGAGCGTCAGTAAAACTTGGTTCAATCTGACCGACACCTATGGCGTGGAGATCGCCGCGGGGGACGACGTACTGATTCTCGCGAGTGCCGTGGTGATCGACATGGTGTGTCATCAGGAAAGCAAGCGAGGCTAGCAGGTGCTCGAATCTCGCGGCTGAACTCCTGTCTGTCACCACCGAGACTGGGCGATCGACCGTTCCGTTGCCGTGAGCGGTTCGGGATGGAAGTGCCTTCAAACCGAACGTGGGCCTCTGGCGCTCAGGCAGGGTGAATAGCAGGTGCGGTTAAAACCTCTGCGTCCGTGACACACTTGGCGTGAGCAATCCGGCTCGTGGGGGACGACTCGACCGACCTCTTACGTGAAGGTTGGAAGTTTGCTTCCGTGGCAAGGGGCAATTTGCCGACACTTTTCACTCGAAGCTTGGCGGAACCTAGCCGCTGCTGGCATGACGGACAGGACGTATGCGCTGTATATCCTTCACTTCGATCAGCCTCGATTTCTCCTCCCGCGACTGGCGGTGCTTCCTCTGCATGGTGTTCATGCTCGCAAGCGTACCCGGATTTGCCGCCGAGGCAGCTGCCCCCGCCACGGAGCCGGCCGCCAATCGTGCTGCACCGACCGACAACGAAGCGATCGTTTCGACGACCCCGATGCAGTTCGATGTCGAGGACTCTGGCACGCATGGGCAACTGGTTGTCGCCCCCGAAATCCTCAGCACCGATACGCGCAGCGATCTCATCTACACGATCACGGCGGAGCCCCTCAACGGTCGGGTGGGACTGGCGGGGGGCGGCGACGAAGCGGATTTTTTTAACAACAAGACGTCACGTGTCGGCTATTTTGCGTATAAGCCCTACCGCGATTACGAAGGAGAGGATTCCTTCAGCTACGCCGTGCGCAACGAAACGTCCGGTCTCGTGTTCAAGAACACCGTCAACCTCAAGGTGCTTCCGCCTGCCGCCGTCGTGCTGCAAAAGCTCGACGTGGGAGCCAGCCGCGAGCGTGCGATGACAAATCACGAAGTCTTGCTGACGACGCGCCCCAACACCCCAGTCGGGTACAAAGTCCCCAGCCATGAGGATTACATGTCACCGGCCGACCGGATTGGGATCGCCGAGCCGAAAGTTTCCTACCTGCTGGACGATAAATCAAAGCCGCAGAACGGCACGGCCAAGCTCGATCGCGTCACCGGCCAGCTGACGTACGCGCCGAATCCCGGCTTCATCGGCGAGGAGCGTTTCAAGTACTATACGGTTGATGAAAACAACGCGTACCTCGGGGTTGAGAACGTCGTCGCGATCCAGGTCGAGCCCATCCGTCATGTGAAGCACATTTCCGTCGATCGTTCCCGTAGCCGGGAGGTGGACCTCGTGTTCGTCATCAACAATTCACCGTCGATGGCTGATCATCAGAGCCGCATCGCAGAGAACCTGAGCCGCTTCCGGCAGCTCTTCCACGCGCGCGATCTCGATTACCGTATCGCCGTTCTCACGACCGATTTTGTCAATGCCGAGCCAGGCCGTCGTGCCGGCGATCAGCCGTACTACAAAAACGTCCGGTCGGTTCAGCTGGACAAATCAGGCAGGCCCGTCCTCGACCGACGTGGTCGTCCCAAGCAGGTGACCAAGCGCGTGGCAAGCAACGGCGAACTCGTGACGCTGCCAATGATGGACCAGCCTTGGGTCACGCCCAAGACGCCCGATAGCGTCTTCGCCGAACTCGTAAAAGTTGGCACCAACGGCGACAGCGACCGCACGGCGTTCACCTCGGTCTATAATTTCGTGGCGGGCTACTACAACAAGCAGCACGCCTTCCTGCGACCTGATGCGACCACGATCGTCGTCTTCTTCATGGACGAGGAGGAGACGCGCATGGCCGTCTGGAAAGAGCAGGAAAACGGTGCGAAAGTGGCCGAATGGATTGAAAATGGAAAGCTGCCTGACCTGCTGGGCGAGTACAACGCGCGCAATCCATCAAAGCGGCAGACGCTCGATGGCTACATTAATTATTGGGTGTTGCGGCCGTTCATCATCGTGAAGGGCAACAAACGCGGAAAGATCGAGATGCACGCCGTGGTCGCGCCGGACAACATCTCGCACCGGCGTGCCGCCGAACTTACGGGCGGCACGGTTCTGAATATCGAGGGCGACTTTTCTGGTCCGCTGGCGGCGCTCGGCGATCGTATCGCCGACACCGTGGCGGTCGCGCTCGAGCCGGTGGATGGCAACGCGATGTTTTATCAAAAGAGCCTGAAGGTGGTGGTCGACGGTGAAGAGGTTAAGGCTGATCCGCAGAACGGATACGTCTACGACGAACTCACGCACAGCATCCGGTTCCAAGGTGCGTCGAAGAAGAAAGCCTTCCTCGCCAAGATCGACGTGACGTACGAGGAACACATGCGTTGATGTGGGGCGCGCGCACTCCCCACATCCGGAATTTCAAACCAGATCGCCCGCTTGATTTGTTCGTTCGATTCGCGTCCTTCGCGGGGAACGGTTGGTCGTGGACTCTGGCGACCTGGGAAATGCGGACCACCCGGCCTGCCGCTTATGCGCATTCGCACTCAGTCGTAACCATGCAGTCGAGATCGTAGAATCCTTGTAGCATCGGTCGTGAGACCAATGACTGGCGCGCCCCACCGCGCCTCCACCGTCTCACGACGGTGGGTACTTCCGACGGCATGGATCCGGCTTAATCGCGCTGCAAGGTGACGCTTTTGAGCACGTTTTCGAGCTCGGCGGTCTTACCGGTCTTCGCGAGACTCGAAAGATGCATATCGGCCCATGTCCGGCAGGCGCGGAGATTTCTCTGCTCGAGGTCACCGGCGATCACGGTGTAGGCCACCACGTTCCAAGCCCCTACGATCTTGATTCCGTCACCGCACCCTTTGAACCCCGGTCGTTCCAGCGCGTCGAGTTCAGATGAGCGCCGCTGCAGCGTTGCGTTTCTGCAGCGGATTGATTTCTCCGCTTTGGCGTTCGCTCGAAAATCGCGATTAGCCATTTTTTCCTGTGCAATCCCCGTCCCCCAGTCGCGAGCCCACTTGGATTAGCAAAATTTGGAGCTCAA